>JANOED010000042.1:0-9157 GCA_031413035.1 Leifsonia sp.
CGAGTCGCTCGTCGTCGCTGCTGGTGATTGGCGCCCCCAGCGACGAGACGGCAGCTCAGCGCCATCTTGGCTCGGTATCGTACGAAGTTCTTCTAAACATCAACACCGCGGTCATGATCGCGCGAGAGGACACCCAGTGAGGGTCACGAAGCCTGATCTCGCAACAATCGACGCCTGGTGGCGCGCGGCCAACTACCTCACGGTCGGGCAGATCTACCTCAGGGAGAACGCGCTGCTGCGCGAGCCGCTCCAGGCATCCGACATCAAGCCCCGCTTGCTCGGTCACTGGGGCACCTCGCCTGCGCTGAACCTCGTCTACGCGCACCTCAACCAGCTGATCGTTGAGCGCGACCTGGAGGTGCTCTACATTGCTGGTCCCGGTCACGGCGGTCCCGCGATGGTTGCCAACGCCTGGCTCGATCAGACCTACTCAGAGGTGTATCCGAAGATCTCGCTCGATGAGCCAGGGATGCTCGCGCTGTTCCGCCAGTTCTCCGCGCCCGGCGGCATCCCTTCGCACGCCTCCCCCGACCTGCCGGGCTCAATTCACGAGGGTGGCGAACTCGGGTACTCGCTGGTGCACGCGTTCGGCGCGGCGCTCGACAACCCCGACCTGATCGTCGCCTGCGTCGTCGGCGACGGCGAAGCCGAGACCGGAACGCTCGCGGCCAGCTGGCACCTGAACAAATTCCTCAGCCCGGTTGGCGATGGTGCAGTGCTGCCGATCCTGAACCTCAACGGCTACAAGATCGCGAACCCGACGGTGCTGGCTCGGATTCCGTTGGACGAACTGTTCGCCCTGTTCCGCGGCTACGGCTACGAGCCGCTGCTCGTGTCGGGCGGGTTCGACGGTGAAGACCCCATGGTCGTGCACGAGCGGTTCGCGGCGGTGCTGCGCGAGGCGGCAGACCGCATCGCCGAGATTCAGGCGGATGCGCGCAGCGGCAACAGCACCGAACGCCCAATCTGGCCGATGATCATTCTTCGCACTCCCAAGGGGTGGACCGGACCGAAGGTCGTCGACGGCGTGCCGGTCGAGAACACCTGGCGTTCGCATCAGGTGCCGGTATCCGAGGTGCGGGGCAACCCGGAACACCTCGCGATTCTCGAGGAGTGGCTCCGCAGCTATCGCCCAGACGAGCTGTTCGACGGCGACGGATGCCCCATGCCGGGCCTCGCGCAGCTTCGGCCCACTGGCATCCGCCGCATGAGCGCTCTACCCGAGGCAAACGGCGGACAGTTGCTCGTGCCGCTCGCCTTGCCGCCGCTGGAGCCTCACGCCGTCGACCTGACGGCGGCGCGCGGCGTCACCGCCGAGGCGACTCGGGTGCTCGGCCACTGGCTCGCCGACCTCGTGGCGGCCAACCCCAACTTCCGCATGTTCGGGCCCGACGAGACCGCCTCGAACCGGCTCGACGCGATACTCGAGGTGACCGCCAAGCAGTGGGTCGGCGAGGCCCTGCCCACCGACCTGCACGAGGCTCGCGAGGGCAAGGTCATCGAGATCCTCAGCGAGAACCTCGTACAGGGACTTCTTGAGGGCTACCTGCTCACGGGTCGTCACGGGATGATGAACTCGTACGAAGCCTTCATCCACGTTGTCGATTCGATGTTCAACCAGCACGCCAAGTGGCTGGAGTCGTGCGCCGAGATCGAGTGGCGGCGGCCGGTGGCATCCCTCAACTATCTGCTCAGTTCGCACGTCTGGCGCCAGGACCACAACGGCTTCTCGCACCAAGATCCGGGATTCTTGAATCACGTGGTCAACAAGAGTCCTGACGTCGTTCGGGTCTACCTTCCGCCGGACGCGAACAGCCTTCTGGTGACGGCCGAACACTGTCTCGCCAGCCGCGACTACGTCAACGTGATTGTGGCGGGCAAGCAACCGGCGCCAACGTTCCTGAGCCTCGAGGAGGCCCGAGTTCACGGCGCGCGAGGGCTGAGCATCTGGGAGTGGGCAGGCACCGAGCAGCCGGGCGTCGAGCCCGACGTCGTTGTGGCCAGCGCGGGGGATGTTCCGACCCTCGAAGCGATGGCAGCCGTGCGCCTGCTGCACGAGGCAATTCCGGCCCTTCGGGTGCGGTTCGTCAACGTGGTCGACCTCATGCGCCTTCAGTCGAACGACCAGCACCCGCACGGGTCAACGGCCGACGAGTTCGATGCGGTCTTCACAACCGATCGACCGGTCGTGTTCGCGTTCCACGGCTACCCGGCGCTGATCCACCAGCTTGCCTACCGGCACACCAACCACGCCAACATCCACGTTCTCGGGTTCCGCGAGAAGGGCACGACAACGACGCCGTTCGACATGCTCATGATGAATGACCTCGACCGCTATCGGATCGCCCTCGATGTGATCCGCAACGTTCCGGGACTCTCAGCTGACCACGCGGATGTGGCCCAGCACTTCACCGAGGAACGTGCCCGCCTGCGCGCCTACGCCTGGGAGCACGGGGAGGATGCTCCGGAGGTCACCGGCTGGGAGTGGCTGCAGGGGTAGTGTCGCGAATATGACGGATCACCTGAGCGACGAGGAGTGCTGGGCATTACTGGCGCGCACGAAGATTGGCCGCCTCGCGGTTGTCGTTGACGACGGCGTGGACATATTTCCGGTGAACTACTTGGCACGCGGCGGGGCGATCTACTTCCGCAGCGCTCCCGGCTCAAAGCTAATGGATGTCACAACCAACCCCGCGGTCGCGTTCGAGATCGACGGCAAACGTCTCGGCCGCCACTGGAGCGTGGTGGTGCGAGGAGCCGCGAACCGACTCGATCGGGATGACGAGATCGAGGCATCCGGGGTTCTCAATCTTCAGACCCAAACGCCGGCCGTCAAAGATAATTACGTGCGAATCACTCCGGTCTCGGTGACCGGACGCCGCGCCTAGCTGGTCGTTATGAATCCGTTGTGCACCCGGGCGTGTCGCGGGTTGCGGCGCGAGCACGAGCCCCGCTACGGTATAGCTCGCGCCACAACGGTGCACCACTACTACGCCGAAAGGAGGCCGAACGAAATGATTATGATCACCGGGATGATTCCCACTGCCGTCGGCTTCGTCGGCGCCCTCACCGCCTAGCGGAAAGCGTTTCTACGCCGCCCGATCTGACGGTGGCGACGCTTACGAAGCTCAGACTCTCACGCCCGAATCCGGTCGCGTGCGAGTCTCACCGCCCGCCACAAGCGACCTACGTGAGGAACACCATGAACAGCACTCTGTCGTCGGTCATCGACCGACACGACCACCCACCCCAACCGCTGCGTGAACCCGCGGCACAGCCAGTGCGCCGAGTGAACCTGCTCGACCGCGTCGCCCTGACCGTTGGCATTGCACTCATCAAGTGGGGCCGCCGGCCTCGCTCAATTGAGTCGCGTGAGCGACGGGCCACCAGGATCGAGCAGCAGCTCGTCCGTATCGAACGCGAGCGCGCGTTTGAACGCGCTCAGCAACTGACGCTGCCCCTGCGATGAGGGCTTACTGCCCCCAGGCGCTGGGGTCGGCCTCAACGACGGGCACTGGGAAGTACGCCCAGTGCCCGCCGTAGGCGTAGTGACCGGATGCCCACGGCGAGGCCCAGATGGCAGCCTCGGTGACCTCGGTGGGAGCCGACGCCATAAATGAGGCGACAATTTCCCCGTAGCCGGGGTTGCTATGGAGTGCCGCTGCCGCGTTCTCCGCAGCCGAGACTAGGTTGTCGTAGCTACCGAGGCCGCCTCCGCCGCCTGAGCCCCAGCCGTTGTTGAGGGGGTTGTTGCGGTTCCACTAAGAGTCAACGAAGTTCTCTTGCCTCATCCAGCGGGTGATGACCGTGATGTTGTTCTCGCTGGTCGGGAATCCGCCGAGCACGAGCACCAGGGTCGCCCAGTCATAGTTGGTGCCGCCCGCTGCCAAGGTCGCGATACCTGGAGTCGCTGAGTAGGTGTCGCGGACGACGCTGGCGACAACGGCATCCTCGTGAACGACAAGGGTCTGGGCGTTCGCCTCGACGAAAGCCTGAAGTTCTTCCGCACTACTAGGAACGCGGGGGCCGGCAATGGCGGAAACGGCGACCAGTGCGATCACGGCGACAAGAGCGCCGATGGGCAGATGATGGCGGTGCGGAGTCTGAGTCATAGTTGGGTGGCGCGTGGTGAGCGCCCGCTACCGTAACAGGCAGGACTGGATCGGGCCTGAGAGCGGCTGATGTATACAAAAATACATTTCTTTGGGTAAATTGATAGCCAGAACCCAATTCTTGTATACACAAGCACTTTCGGACGCGTGACGAACCGACAGGACAGCATGAAGATTCAGACCGTACGCACCTACCGCAGCGACGAAGAACTGCCTCGCGAAGACCAATTGGCGTGGAAGATCGCCGAGGTCGCATCTGAACAACTCGAGGCAACGCCCGAGGTTATCGACATGGTCATCAACCGAGTCATCGACAACGCTGCCGTTGCTGCAGCGTCACTGAATCGTGCCCCGGTTGTTGCCGCGCGAGCCCAAGCCGAGGCCCACCTCGTGTCGCGCGGCGGCTCCGGCAGCACCGTCTTCGGGAGTGACCAGTTGACCAGCCCGGAATGGGCAGCGTGGGCCAACGGGGTCGCGGTGCGCGAGCTGGACTTCCACGACACGTTCCTTGCTGCCGAGTACTCGCATCCCGGCGACAATATCCCGTCGATTCTTGCGGTGGCCCAGCATCTTGGCCGGTCGGGCGCCGAACTCGTGCGCGGCATAGTGACGGGCTACGAAATTCAGGTCGACCTCGTTAAGGCGATCAGCCTGCACCAGCACAAGATCGACCACGTCGCTCATCTCGGGCCCTCCGCCGCCGCAGGACTCGGCACTCTGCTGGGCCTGTCGACCGAGACGATCTTCCAGGCCATCGGCCAAGCTCTGCACACCACGACCGCAACCCGCCAGTCGCGCAAGGGCGAGATCTCCACCTGGAAGGCTCACGCCCCTGCGTTCGCCGGCAAGATGGCGGTCGAAGCCGTAGACCGGGCGATGCGCGGCCAGACCAGCCCCACCCCGATCTACGAGGGCGAAGACGGCGTGATCGCGTGGCTGCTCGGTGGGCCGGATGCCCGGTACGAGGTAGCTCTGCCCGAACGCGGTGAGGCGCGCGTCGCGATCCTCGACACGTACACCAAAGAGCACTCCGCCGAGTACCAGGCGCAGGCGTGGATCGACCTGGCGCGCAGGCTCAAGGCCGAGCATCCTGCCCTGTCGGCCGACACGATCAACCGGGCCGTGCTCCACACCAGCCACCACACGCACTATGTGATCGGCTCCGGCGCGAACGATCCGCAGAAGTACGACCCGACTGCTAGTCGGGAGACGCTCGACCATTCGATCCCCTACATCTTCACGGTCGCATTGCAAGACGGCGAGTGGCACCACGAACGCTCCTACGCGCCCGAGCGCGCTCAGCGACCCGACACCGTCGCGCTCTGGCAGCGAGTCACCACCGTCGAAGACCCGGAGTGGACTCGTCGCTACCACTCGAACGACATCGCCGAGAAGGCGTTTGGGGGCAGGGTCGAGATCGAACTTGTCGACGGCTCGCACATCGTCGAAGAGATCGCTGTCGCCGACGCTCACCCACTAGGCGCCCGGCCGTTCGCGCGGGCCGACTACGTGGGCAAGTTCCGGTCGCTCGCCGACGGTGTTCTCGCGCCGGACGAGATCGAACGGTTCCTCGCTGAGGCGCAGCGCCTGCCCGAGCTTACCGACCTGGGCGGGCTGACCCTGCGCGGGTCATTCCCCGCGATCACCCCCCCAGGCATCTTCTGATGTCGAGTTCGCCTAGATGGCCCATCTTGACGACGCCCGACGGGCCATCTGGGCGAACTCGGCGAAGAAACAACTGACAGGAGCCACCATGCTGTACTCGACCGTCTCACCCGCCGACAAGCGGGCGGCCTTTCGCGCCCGGCTGGCCACCGGCGAACTGCTCAGGATGCCCGGCGCCTTCAACCCGCTCTCGGCCAAACTCATCCAAGACAAGGGCTTCGACGGCGTCTACATCTCGGGCGCCGTGATCGCGGCTGACCTCGGACTGCCCGACATCGGTCTGACCACCTTGACCGAAGTCGCCACCCGCGCCCAGCAGATCTCGCGGATGACCGACCTCCCGACCCTGGTCGACGCCGACACCGGTTTCGGAGAGCCGATGAACGTCGCCCGCACGATTCAGACGCTCGAGGATGCAGGCGTATCCGGTCTGCACATCGAAGACCAGGTGAACCCGAAGAGATGTGGCCACTTGGATGGCAAAGCTGTCGTCGGCGTCGACACGGCGGTGAAGCGCATTCGCGCGGCGGCGGATGCCCGGCGCGACCCGAACCTGCTCATCATGGCGCGTACCGACATCCGCGCACTCGACGGCCTGCAGGCTGCGATCGACCGGGCCAAAGCGCTCGTCGATGCCGGGGCAGACGCGATCTTCCCGGAGGCGATGGCCGACCTCAGCGAATTCGAGGCGGTGCGGGCTGCGATCGACGTGCCGATACTCGCGAACATGACCGAGTTCGGTAAGAGCGACCTCTTCACGACCGAGCAGCTCGCGAACATCGGCATGAACATCGTGATCTACCCGGTGTCGCTGCTGCGGCTGGCGATGGGTGCGGCAGAACGTGGCCTTGACGCGCTCGCGGCCGAGGGTAGCCTCGAATCATCGGTGCAGCACATGCAGACCAGGGCACGACTCTACGAGCTGCTGGACTACGAGAGCTACAACGCCTTCGACACCGGCGTGTTCAACTTCACCCTTTAGGAGCACCTGTGACTGAGACCGAGATTCACAAGGGACTGGCTGGCGTCGTCGTCGACACCACCTCCGTCTCGAAGGTCAACCCCGACACCAACTCGCTGCTCTACCGCGGCTACCCCGTGCAGGAGCTCGCGGCGAAGTGCACCTTCGAGGAGGTCGCCTACCTGCTCTGGCACGGCGAACTACCCACCCCCAAACAACTCGCTGACTTCGAGACCCTCGAGCGCTCGCTGCGCAACCTCGACCCGGTCGTCAAGCGCATTATCGACGACCTGCCGTTGACAGCACATCCGATGGATGTCGTGCGCACCGCGGTCAGCGTGATCGGTGCTTGTGATCCGGATGCCGCTAACTCCAGCCACGAGTCGAACCTCACCAAGTCGGTGCGGCTGTACTCCCAGTTGCCGTCGATCGTCGCCTACGACCAGCGCAGGCGCCGCGAGCTCGACCTCGTGGAGCCCCGGGACGACCTCTCCTACTCGGCAAACTTCCTCTTCATGACGTTCGGCGAACTGCCCTCCGAGGTAGTCGTCTCAGCCTTCGACGTGTCGATGATTCTCTACGCAGAACACTCCTTCAACGCGTCTACCTTTACCGCCCGGGTCGTCACCTCGACCCTCTCAGACCTGTACTCGGCGGTCGTTGCCGGTATCGGTGCCCTCAAGGGAGCACTGCACGGCGGCGCCAACGAGGCCGTCATGCACATCTTCGACGAGATCGGCACCGCTGGCCGCGCAGAGCTGTGGCTCGAGACGGCGCTCGCCGATAAGCGCAAGATCATGGGGTTCGGGCACCGCGTGTATAAGAAGGGTGACTCCCGAGTGCCGACGATGAGGGCGGCTCTGGAGACTCTCATCGCGGAGTACGAGCGCCCCGAGATGATGGAGCTGTACGTGGTACTCGAGGCGGCGATGACCGAGCGCAAGGGCATCCTGCCGAACCTCGACTACCCGAGCGGCCCCGCCTACAGCTTGATCGGCTTCGACACTGAGATGTTCACACCCCTGTTCGTCGCCTCACGTGTCACCGGCTGGACTGCCCACATCATGGAGCAGCTCGAAGCCAACTCGCTCATTCGCCCGCTCAGCCTGTACGTCGGGCCGGAGGAGCGGCACGTTCCGTAAAGCGGGCCTATGCTGACGCGAGGTCGAGCGGGCGAAGGTGGCGAAGGTCTAAACGCTGCCGTGCGGCCCACAAATCGTGAGCGTCCTGCATTGCCAGCCAGCTCTCCGCGCTACGGCCCAGCGCCTTGGACAGACGCAAAGCCATCTCCGGCGTAACACGGCTCGCGCCACTGAGAACCCGACTGAGCGTCGAAGCGGCGACATCGAGCTGCTTCGCAAGATCCCGCCCGCTCACCCCGAACGGCTCTAGATACACATCGTAAATGAACTCGCCTGGATGGGGCGGGTTATGCATCGGCCTTAGATCGTTCATCAGTGGTAGTCCTCGTAGTCCAGAAGATGTCCATGTCGTTGATCGTCTGCGCCGAATCTAGCGCGGCGAATTGCATGCGCAGCCGCTTCGCATGACTCGGTTGCACGCCAGCGGCGCTGCCCGTTTCAAACAGTGCGCGCAAGCCCTTGTGTCGAAAGGACTTGATCACCGGTTTAGTGTAGCACGGTGCGCATCACGCACCAGTCGGCAAAAAACTTCTCGCCAAGTGCATCCAAACTGACCCGTCGGCAGGAAGTACTTCTTGACAGGCGAAGTCCGCCTGCTTTCAAGGAGGACATCACATGCGGTACAAAGTACTTTCCGGCCTCGCGGTCGGCCTTCTCGCCACCGTCGGCATCGCGACGCCGGCTCAGGCCATTTCGGCCACGAGTTCTGACGTCTACGTCGTGCACGGTATCCCCGGACTGCCCAATGATTCGGCCGTTGACGTCTACGTCAACGACGACCTCACCCTCGCGGACTTCAAGTTCGGGCTCGCGGGCATCGCTGGCCCGCTCGACCTCGCTGCCGGCAACTACAAGATCCAGGTCTTCACGGCTGGCGACGACCCGGCAACTGGCACTGCGTTGATCGACGTTCCTGCGGCTGCGGTTCCGGCCAACGAGTCAGTTTCTCTTGTCGCTCAGTTTGACGACGCGGGAACTCCGGTGCTCGGCGTCTTTGTCAACGACATCAGCACGATCGCTGCCGGTCAGGGTCGACTCACCGTTCGTCACACAGCAGAGGCCGGTCCCGTCGCGATCGTCGCTGGGGGCGCAATCGCGTTCGACAACGTCGAGAACGGCGACGAGGGCAAGGTCGACCTTGCTGTCGGAACGGTTCCGGCGGGAGTAGCGGGGCCGGGCACGACCACCCCGATCATCATCCCCACGGATGGCATGGCAGCGAACCTCAGCATCCTTGAGGGCGTCAACCTGATCGTCTACGCGGTGGGCACCGGCAA
>JANOED010000043.1:0-3306 GCA_031413035.1 Leifsonia sp.
CCCGCCCGCCTGCCCTACTTCCCCCGCGAAACTCCACGCGCGAGATGAGGATTCTTGGGCACTCGTCGTCAACAGGCGCCCGAGAATCCTCATATCGACGGATTGAGGTGCGCGCGCGCCGAGAGGTTGGCTATCGCGGGAGCGTGTGTGCGTGGCAAGACGCGTCGACCTTCCGGAGGAACTGGCGAGGCATCCATTCTCGACGCGGCGCGCACTCGAACTCGGAGTGACCCCGGATCGACTTCGCTCACGAGACCTCGCGGCGCCATTCACGGGCGTACGGGTTGCGGGGTCCGTGCCCGACTCCCCGCTTGTCCTCCTCGCAGCGTACGGCCCGCGCATGCGGGAGACCGATGCGGTGAGCCACGTTAGCGCTGCCCACCTATGGGGGATGCCACTGCCCCGGCGTCTCACGCAGCCCCCGACGATCGACGTGAGCGCCACCGCCCCTGGACGGGCTCCGGAGTTGCGCGGAGTCCACGGGCGACAACTCACGCTGGGCGCCCACGAGGTGCGTGAGGTCGGCGGCATTCGCGTTACGAGCCCTGCGCTCACGTGGTGCTTGCTGGGAGGTATCCTCTCGGTGGAGGATCTCGTGGCTGCGGCCGACTACGTTGTCACGTCGACGCGCAGGCAGCCTGCCCTTGCGACACTCGACGAACTTGAGGAGTGCCTTCGCCGCCGGTCACCGATGCGCGGAATCGCGCGAGCGAGGAAGGCAATTCCCTGGGTGCGGTCTGGCCCACTCTCGAGACCGGAGTCGCTTCTGAGGGTGGTACTCGTGCAGGCAGGCATCCCAGAACCGGTCGTCAACACTAAGGTCCTCGACTCGCGAGGTCGGTTTCTCGCGGTTCCCGACCTAGCGTGGTCAGGGTTCAGGTTGGCAGCGGAGTATGAGGGCGACTACCACCGGGTCGAGCGCGGCCAGTTCCACCACGACACCGGCCGGATCGAGCGGATGGCCGACGAGAAGTGGGCCGTGCTGCGCGTATCGGCGCCCGCCCTGTTCGACGAGACGCCGGCTTTGGTCGCGCGGGTCGCTCGCCGGCTGACCGAGCGGGGTTGGACCCCTCCGCAGCGCCTCGACATGAGGAAAGTCGGTCGTTTGTGGCGGTAGGTGCCCGAGAATCCTCAGGTCGAGGGGGTCACGTGTGTTCGACGGTATCGGCTCCTAGGCGAACACGGTCGGGATCGCGGGTTCCCCTCGGCTGAGACGCATTGCGTCAAGCGGTAGCTCGGCGAGGGAAGCGGCGCGGTGTTCCCGGGCGAGTGCGGTGCCCTCGGCGCCGAGGTAGCGCGGGTCGGGGATTCCCGCGGTCGCGAGAGCGACATGCAGGGGTCGCGAGTTGTGATCGGCATCCGCGAGCCCGGTGGCACGGCTGGTCTCGACATGGATGGTCTCCGCGACCGCGCGTCCTGCTTCGAGGGTGCGTACCGGGATCTTGCGCCCGCCGACGGTTGCCTTCGCCGTGGAGCTCTTGGCGACGGGAATCCAGCCGCCCGCGTCATCCCGATGCGCGACAAGCTTGTAGACGAAGCCGGCGGCCGGATGCCCCGACCCGGTGACCACCGAGGTACCCACCCCATAGGCATCCACCGGTGCCGCGGCGAGCCCAGCAATCGTGTATTCGTCGAGGTCGTTCGTCACCGTGATGCGGGTGCCGGTCGCGCCGAGCGAGTCGAGTTGGCGGCGCACGTCGGCGACAACCGTGGGCAGGTCACCCGAGTCGATGCGCACGGCGCCGAGCTCGGGCCCCGCTACCTTCACCGCGAGGGCGACGCCCTTCTCGGTGTCGTAGGTGTCAACCAAGAGCGTCGTGCCGGGCCCGAGCGAAGCGACCTGCGCACGGAACGCCTCCTCCTCGCTGTCGTGCAGCAAAGTGAACGAGTGCGCCGCAGTTCCCATGGTCGGGATGCCCCAGCGCATGCCCGCCGCCAAATTGCTGGTGGCCCCGAACCCGGCGATGAACGCCGCACGTGCAGCGGCGATGGCGGCCTGCTCGTTCGCCCGACGCGACCCCATCTCGGAGAGTGGTCGCCCGCCCGCTGCCGAGACCATCCGGGCGGCGGCCGAAGCGACAGCGCTGTCATAGTTCAGCACGCTCAGCACCAGCGTCTCGAGGATCACTGCCTCAGCGAACGTGCCGTCAACGGTGAGAATCGGTGATCCGGGGAAGTATGCCTCACCCTCCTGATAGCCGCGAATGTCGCCCCCAAACCGATACGCGGCCAGCCAGTCGAGAGCCGCCGCACTGACGACAGCGTTGTCGCGCAGCCAGGCGAGTTCGGCATCCTCGAAGCGAAACTCGCTGACGAGCTCCAACAATCGACCGGTGCCGGCGACCACACCGTAGCGCCGACCCTCGGGCAGGCGGCGAGCGAAGACCTCGAACACGCACTCGCGCTCTGCGGTTGCGCTGCAGATCGCCGCATCGATCATCGTGAGTTCGTAGCGGTCGGTCAGCAGCGCGGTGCTCATGGGTCGAGCCTAGTAACCTCGATACCGTGACCGACGCGCCCATTGGAGTCTTCGACAGCGGGGTCGGCGGACTCACTGTGGCCCGCGCCATCATCGACCAACTCCCGCGCGAGTCGATCGTCTACGTCGGCGACACCGCTCACTCGCCCTACGGCCCTAAGCCGATCGCCGAGGTGCGCGGCTACGCCCTCGCGGTCATGGACGACCTCGTCGCCGAGGGTGTGAAACTGCTCGTCATTGCCTGCAACACCGCGTCGGCCGCCATGCTGCGGGATGCCCGTGAGCGCTTCACCGATGGCTATGGCATTCCCGTGGTTGAGGTGATCCAGCCGGCCGTGCGAGCGGCCGTGCGCCAGACCCGCAACAACAGGGTCGGCGTGATCGGAACCACCGGCACGATCAAGTCGAAGGCCTACGAGGATGCGTTCGCTGCGGCATCCGATCTCGAAATCGTGACGCAGGCCTGCCCTCGGTTCGTCGAGTTCGTGGAGGCTGGGATCACGAGTGGCCCCGAACTCTTCGCGGTCGCCGAGGAGTACCTGGGCCCCCTCAAGTCGGCCGATATCGACACACTCGTGCTCGGCTGCACCCACTACCCCCTCATGTCGGCGGCGATCCAGTACGTGATGGGTGAGACGGTGACGCTGGTGTCCAGCGCTGAGGAGACTGCCTTCGACGTGTACCGAACGCTGGTCAAGCACGGGCTCCAACGCACGGCACCGGATGCCCCGACCTACACCTTCGAGGCCACCGGCCCCGATACGGCGGCTTTCGCCCGCCTCGCCTCGCGCTTCCTCGGTCCTGAGGTCGTGCGCGTTGAGCACTTC
>JANOED010000044.1:0-2405 GCA_031413035.1 Leifsonia sp.
GCATCGAACCGATGTCAACCGCCAGTGAGACCTTCCGCTGGCGCACGATCATTCTGCCCGCACTGTTGCCGACTCTGCTGTTCTCGATCGGTGAGGGCGCGATCTTGCCGATGATTCCGCGGGTCGCCGACGACTTGGGAGCAACGCTCGCCGTGGCCGGCCTCATCGTCGCCGTTCTCATGGTCGGCGAACTCGTGGGTAACATCCCGAGTGGATGGCTCGTCGCCCGCATCGGGGAACGCCCCGCCATGATCGGTGGCGCGCTCACCGCGATGGTGGGTGCCGTGATTTGTCTCATCGCGCCTACGTTGGCCGCGCTCGCGTTTGGGTTGTTGCTCGTCGGCCTCGCCGCTTCGGTCTTCTCGCTCGCCCGCCACGCGTTTCTCACGAGCTTCGTTCCGCTGAGCCACCGCGCCCGGGCGCTGTCTACGCTCGGCGGCACTTTTCGGCTCGGTTTCTTCGTTGGCCCGTTTCTGACCGCTGCGCTCGTCCAGCTCACCGGGATGGCGGCCTACTCGTTCTGGATCCTCATTGGTGCCTGCGCGTTGTCGGTGATCGTGCTCGTTGCTCTTCCCGATCCGAGCACGACGTTCGGCGTGGTTGCTACGGTGCGCCTCGAGGGGCGGCGCATGCGAGAGGGCGAGGCCCTAGCTGCCAAGGAGTCAAGCGGGTTGTTCCGCACCCTCGTCGAGAAGCGCGGGGTGCTTGCGCGCCTCGGGGTGGGTGCGGCACTGATCGGTGCCCTCCGCGCAAGCCGGCACGTGATTCTGCCGCTCTGGGCGATCAGCATCGGCGTGAGCGACACGTCGACCGCCATCATCATCGGGATCGCGGGGGGCATCGACTTCGCCCTGTTCTACACCGGCGGCTACATCATGGATCGCTGGGGCCGACTGGCCGCCGCACTTCCGGCGATGCTGGGTCTCGCGGCCGGTCACTTCGTGCTGGCCTTCACTCACGACCTCCCGTCGAACGTCGAGTGGTTCGTGGTTGCGGCGATGGTGCTCGCTTTGGCCAATGGGCCGGGCAGTGGCATCCTGATGACGCTGGGAGCAGACCTCGCAGACAAGCGGAATCCCGCCCCGTTCTTGGGTGCCTGGCGGTTCACCGGCGGGCTCGGCGATGCCGCCGCACCGCTGATCATCGCCGCCGTCACCGCCGTGAGTGCGATCGCGGTCGCGGCCGGTGCGATGGGTGTGCTCGGCTTGCTCGGGGCCGGAATTCTGGCCCGCTACATCCCGCGCTACGTGCCCCGACCACCGCGCGCGGGTTAGCATCGCTCTCAGGTCGTTCGCAACCACACGATCACTGTCGAGAGCCAATCGGAGGCCCCCCGTGCACGAATGGGACGAGAAGTCAGACCTGCTGGCGCACTCGGTGCTGGGGTACGCCGTCGAGCGACTCAAGGTCGAGAAGGACTCCCGCTGGGGGGCTCGCCCCGCGGAGGAGCTTGCGGCCGAGCTCGACGGGGCCGTGACTGGAGCAGGCATCGGCGGCCACGAGGCGCTGCGGCTGTTTCGGGATGTGCTCATGCCCGCGTGTCGACCGATGGATGATCCTCGCAATCTGGCATACGTTCCGACGGCGCCGACAATCGCTGCGACGCTGTTCGACCTGGTGGTGAGTGCGAGCAGCATCTTCGGCGGGGTGTGGGAGAGCGGTGCTGGGGCGATCGCTGCCGAGAATCAGGCTTTGCGCTGGCTCGCCGACCGCGCCGGTTTCCCCGCAGAGGCCGGCGGGTGTTTCGTCTCCGGTGGCTCAGCAGCCAATTTGAGCGCTCTTGTCACTGCCCGTCATTCTGCGCGGCGTGGTCGAGACCACGAGCCGGCTCGGTGGCGAATCGCCGCGACGGGCGAGACCCACGCGTCAATCGCCGCGGCCGCGCGGGTGATGGATGTCGATGTTCTTCACGTCGACCGCGATGAGCGCGGCCGCCTCACCGGTGCCGCACTGAGGGCGGCGATCGAGGCTGAGCGCGCGGACGGGTCAGGGATCGATGGGCTCTTCGCGGTCGTCGCGAACGCGGGCACCACGAACGCCGGCGCTGTCGACGACCTAGAGGGCATCGCAGAGGTCTGCGCCGATTATGGTCTGTGGATGCACGTGGATGCCGCATACGGGGGCGCCGCACTCTGCGCTCCGTCGGCCGCCGCCGACCTTCGGGGGTTCGATCGGGCCGACAGCTTCGGCGTCGACCCCCACAAGTGGCTGTTCGCTCCCTATGATTGCGCTGCCTTGGTCTACCGCGACCCAACGATCGCGGCATCCGCTCACGCACAGCACGGCGACTACCTCGACGCGATCGATCGTGGCGAGTGGAATCCGAGCGACTACGCCTTCCACCTCTCGCGGCGCGCGCGCGGGCTCCCCCTCTGGTTCTCGCTCGCGACGTACGGCTCAGACGC
>JANOED010000045.1:0-6810 GCA_031413035.1 Leifsonia sp.
CAACTGAGCGAGATTATCACAGAGCGGTGCGGAGGGGTCCAACAGGTTCCCCGCTGCCCAGCGGCTAACATCGTGATAGCCGACACGGGCAACCCGAGGAGAGTTGTGGGTCTTCTGGACAGCTTCGAGAAAGGTCTTGAGCGTGCCGTTAACGGCGCCTTCGCCAAGACCTTCAAGAGCGGACTCCAGCCGGTTGAAATCACCAGTGCTCTGCGCCGCGAACTCGACACCAAGGCCGCAGTCGTCTCACGTGATCGTATTCTGGTGCCCAACAAGTTCACGGTGCTACTCAGCACGATCGACTTCGAGCGGATGAACGCACTTGGCCCCACGCTCATCGACGAACTTGTCGAACTTGTGCAGCGTCACGCCACGGCTCAGCGATACTCCTTTGCCGGCGGAATCTCGATTGCCCTGCAAGAGCATCCGAGCCTCAGCCAGGGAATGATCGACGTCACCTCCACGAACGTGAAGGGTGCGGTCTCGTGGAGCCCGGTGCTCGACATTGGGGGCAAGCGCTACCCGATCACCAGTTCACGCACCATCATCGGCCGGGGCAGCGACGCGACGATCACCGTCGATGACACCGGTATCTCGCGAAAGCACGTCGAGATCCTGTGGGACGGCACTCGCGCGCAGGTCAATGATCTTGGATCGACCAATGGCTCACTCCTCAATGGCAGCCCGGTCGCACGGGCACCCTTGCCGCCCGACTCGGTCATCGACATCGGTCGCACGCGCATAATCTTCAAGGTGCTCGCCCAAGCCGCTGTGGTTGACCAGTTCGCCGACCTTCGCACCGAGCGGCCTGGGGGCAACTCGTGAGCGAACTGACCCTGCTGTTGCTGCGCATCTTCTTCCTCGTCATGCTGTGGGGTTTCGTCTTCGCGATCGTCTACGCCCTGCGCACTGATCTCTTCGGCCAGAAAGTGCGACGGATGCCCGTGCCGGCAGCATCCCCCGCCGCATCGGTCACGGCGACAATGCCCCCGACCGGGCCCGCGGCACCGAAGCCCGCAGTCGCTCGACCGGACTCGAAGAGCTCACTCGGCGCGACTCGCCTCGTGATCACCTCAGGCTCGAAGGAAGGTCTCGAGATGGACCTGCCTGAGGAGCAGTTGTCGATCGGCCGGTCGAACGAGTCGGGACTCGTGATCCGCGATGATTACACCTCGACACACCACGCGCGCCTGCTGCTGTGGGCGGATGGCTGGGTTATCCAAGATCTAGACTCGACCAACGGCACCTTCCTGGATGGGACTCGCATCATCGTCCCCACTCAGGTGCCCCTAAACACACCGGTGAAGATCGGTACGACCAGCTTCGAACTTCGGCGGTAGGGGATGGTCAGCACGAGCAAGAGCGCGGCCATCTCTCACGTAGGCAAGGTCCGCTCGAACAATCAAGACAGCGGCTACGCGGGGGCGCACCTCTTTCTTGTCGCCGATGGCATGGGCGGCCACGCTGGCGGTGATGTTGCTTCGGCGATCGCGGTTAAACGCATTGCCGAGACCGACCGGCTATACACCTCGCCGAATGATGCCGAGTTCGCCCTCCAATCCGCGCTGCTGGCGGCCAACTCGCTCCTGGCAGAGACGGTGTTCGAGCACGGCGAGCTCACCGGAATGGGAACCACTGTCTCCGGTCTCCTCCGGGTCGGCGACCGGGTCGCCATCGCGCACATCGGTGACTCGCGCATCTATTTGTTCCGCGACAGCGTGCTCAGTCAGGTCACGGTTGACCACACGTTCGTGCAGCGTCTGGTAGACAGTGGGCGCATCACCGCAGAAGAGGCGGCCGTGCATCCACGGCGGTCGGTTCTCATGCGCGTACTCGGCGATGTCGACGCGTCGCCAGAGATCGACACCACCATTCTCGAGACCAGACCGGGCGACCGTTGGTTGCTGTGCTCCGACGGCCTGAGCGGATACGTCGCTGACGAGAAGATCGTCGCCACGCTTGCTACGGTCACCGACGCAAACGACGCTGCCGCTCGCCTAGTAAGGGAAAGCCTCGACCAGGGGGCCCCCGACAACGTCACCGTCGTGCTGGTCGATATCGATACGACGAGCGACTCGTCGCATAGCCCACCGATCACTGTGGGTTCAGCCGCATCTCCCCTCGCGTTCGATGGCGACACCGGCCGCAGGCCGATGCGACTTCCCAGCCTGTTGCTGCACCCGCTCAAATCGACCAAGCCGGACGACAGTCACTTCGAGCCCGAGTCTGATGAGTACCTCAACGCGCTGATCATCGAGGATCGCAAGCGCGCTAGACGCCGCAGGATCACTGGGCTCACGTTCATGGCGCTCATTGTGGGGCTAATCGTCGCGGCCTTGGCGGTCGGATATCAGTTCACCCAGCAGCACTTCTTCGTCGGGGCCAGTGATGGACGAGTGGCAATTTTCCAGGGCGTACAGCAAGACATCGGCCCGATCGAGCTCTCGCACGTGTATGAGCGCACCACGATTGTGCTCACCGACATTCCCCTGTATTACCGCAACCAGGTCGAGGCGACCATCAACGCGGACGATCTCGACGATGCGCGTCGAATAGTGGACATGTTGTCGGATGCCAGAAACCAATAGATCGACGTTCACCTCCTCGATCCGGCTCAAGCTGCGCGAGCCGGCTCGGCTGCGAAACCTCGAGCTCGTTCTGCTCATTTTCGCGATAGGCATCATGATCTCGGCCATGGTGCTCGTTCAGCTGGGCGCGCTCGGTGCCCTTGATTCCGGGGTCCTGCTGCTCTCGGCTTTCCTAGCCGTGTTGATCATTGGGATGCACGTCGTACTGCGCCTCGTCGCTCCCGACGCAGATCCCTTCATTCTCCCCGTGATCACGATCCTCAACGGGCTCGGTGTCGCGATGATCTACCGAATCGGTCTGGCCGACGATGAGGCCGGGTGGGACAACGCGGGCATCCGCCAACTGGCCTGGACCGCGCTGGCGATTGCGATGGCTATCGGGGTGCTGTTGGTCGTTCGCAATCATCGTGTGTTGCTTCGCTACCGGTACATCGCGATGTTCAGTGGAATCGTGCTCCTTCTCCTGCCCATGCTGCCGGTCATCGGAGCGACGAAGAACGGTGCTCGGCTGTGGGTTGAAATCGGCGCGTTCTCGTTTCAGCCGGGGGAGCTCGCGAAGGTCGCGTTGGCGATCTTCTTCGCTGGCTATCTGGTGAGCGCGCGTGATTCCCTCTCGATGGTCGGCCGGCGCGTTCTGGGGATGCAGCTTCCGCGCGCCCGCGATCTGGGCCCGATCCTCGTGGTCTTCGCAGCCTCGATGTTGGTCTTGGTGTTCCAACGCGACCTCGGTACCGCGCTGCTCTACTTCGGGCTCTTTCTCGTCATGCTGTACGTCGCGACCGGGCGCTCCAGCTGGATCGTCCTTGGCCTCAGCCTGTTCTTTGTCGGCGCCTTCGTCGCCAGTCGCACGCTGAGCTACGTGGGCGGCCGAGTCGATGCCTGGCTCGACGCCTTCAATCCCGAGCTCTATGACGCCGAGGGCGGCAGCTACCAGCTTGTGCAGGGGCTATTCGGTCTAGCGGATGGCGGCCTGATCGGAACTGGGCTCGGGCGCGGCCGCCCCGATATCACTCCGCTGGCCGAAAGCGACTACATCATCTCGGCTCTGGGAGAGGAGCTCGGACTGATCGGCCTCTTCGCCATCCTCGGTCTCTACCTGGTGTTCGTGTCTCGCGGCTTCCGCATTGCTTTTGCCGGTCAGGATGACTTCGGTCGCCTTCTCGGGGTCGGGTTGTCATTCGTCATCGCCCTTCAAGTGTTCGTCGTAATCGGCGGCGTCACCCGCGTAATCCCCCTCACCGGGCTCACCACACCATTTCTCGCGGCGGGCGGCTCGTCGCTGGTGGCGAACTGGATCATCGCAGCACTTCTGCTTCGACTGTCAGACAGCGTGCGCAACCAACCTCGCCTCGTGATCGACCCGCGAGCAGAGGCCGAGAGTCGGTTGGTGGTGGGCCAGTGAACAAAGAACTCAAGCGGGTCAGCCTCGTCGTGCTGCTCATGTTCGTGGCGCTCTTTCTCTCAACAAGTGTCATCCAGGTGGTGGCGGCCGACGACCTTCGTGCGGATGAGCGCAACTCTCGCACGCTCTTCGCGAGCTACTCCGCCGAGCGCGGACCGATCTTGGTCGACGGTGAGCCGGTGGCGATCTCCGTTCCGGTCGACGACGTCTATAAGTTCTTGCGCACGTATCCCTTCCCCGATGTCTACTCGTCGATCACCGGATACTTCACGCTCAATCAGGGCAACACTGGAATTGAGGGCTCCCTCAACGACTACTTGAGCGGATCCTCCAACTCCCAGTTTCTCGATCAGGTCAACGCGATCATCACCGGCCAGAACCCGAAGGGCGCGGCCGTCGAGTTGACGATCGACAAGGCTGTTCAGCAGGCAGCGTGGGATGCGCTCGGTGACCTTCAGGGGGCAGTGATAGCCATCGACACCAAGACCGGCGCGATCCTCGCGATGGTGTCGAAGCCCGCGTTCGACCCGAACGGACTCGCGGGTCACGATACCGATCAGGTCATCGCTGCGTACGAGCAGCTGCTGGGCGACCCGTCGGGTCCGCTGTTCAATCGCACCATCGCGGGAGCACTCAACCCGCCGGGATCGACGTTCAAGTTGGTTACCGCGGCCGCCGCCCTTGAATCTGGCCAGTTCACTGCCGAAAGCCAGTTCCCGAACCCGTCGCAACTGCAACTGCCCCAGAGTGACGCGATCATCACCAACTCCGGTGGAGGCAGCTGCGGCGGAGGCGAGACCGTCTCTCTGGCGGATGCGCTTCGGCTCAGCTGCAACATCCCGTTCGCTGAACTCGGTCAGGCTCTCGGAACCCGGGAGATCCTCGCTCAGGCGATGGAGTTCGGTTTCAACTCGAGCGTCTCGGTGCCGATGGAGTCAACGCCGAGCATCTACCCTCGCGCCCTCGACGAGCCGCAGACCATGCTCTCCGCCTTCGGTCAGTCGAGCGTGCGGGCATCCCCTCTTCAAATGGCCATGGTGTCGATGGCCATCGCCAACGGGGGAACGCTGATGCAGCCGAACCTCGTGGAGAGCATCACGGCCCCGAACCTCACGGTTCTTCAGACTCTTCAGCCGGCGGTGTTCGGGCAGCCCATCAGTAGAGATACCGCCGCGACACTAACTCAAATGATGGTCGCCAGCGTGAGCAGCGGCGCTGGCAGTAATGCCAGAATAGACGGAGTCGAAGTCGCGGGTAAGACTGGCACAGCCGAGAACGGCGAGGGCGATCCTTACACCCTCTGGTTCACCGGTTTCGCCCCGGCGAATGACCCACGGGTAGCAGTGGCAGTGGTCGTCGAAAACGGTGGCGGATTGAACCAGTCCGGCACCGGCAACGAGGTCGCCGCACCCATAGCGAAGAAAGTACTTGAGGCGGTGCTATTCAGATGAGACCCACCAGCGGGCTCACCTTCGGCGGGCGATACCAACTCTCCAGTCGCGTCGCGATCGGGGGTATGGGTGAAGTCTGGCAGGCCACCGACCTCGTTATCGGTCGCACCGTCGCCATCAAGATCCTCAAGGACGAGTACCTCGGCGACCCCGGCTTCCTCGAGCGCTTCCGTGCAGAGGCTCGCCACGCCGCTCTCGTCAACCATGAGGGCATCGCCAACGTATTCGACTACGGCGAGGAAGACGGCAGCGCTTACCTCGTGATGGAGCTCGTTCCCGGCGAGGCCCTGAGTTCGATTCTTGAGCGGGAGCGAGTGCTCCCCACCGACAAGGTGCTCGACATCGTCGCGCAAACCGCACTGGCGCTTCAAGCTGCGCACGCCGCGGGGCTCGTACACCGCGACATTAAGCCCGGCAACCTTCTGATCACGCCCGAGGGCCGCGTCAAGATCACCGACTTCGGCATCGCTCGCATCGCCGATCAGGTGCCCCTGACCGCCACCGGTCAGGTCATGGGAACGGTGCAGTATCTGTCGCCGGAGCAGGCCAGTGGCCACTCGGCATCCCCCACCACCGATATCTACTCGCTCGGCATCGTCGCCTACGAGGCTCTCGCCGGTCGGCGTCCGTTTACGGGCGAGTCGCAGGTTGCGATCGCGATGGCTCAGATCAACGAGACTCCGCCGGAGCTGCCGATCACGATCGCCGAGCCGGTGCGCAACCTGGTGTATGCCTGCATCGCCAAGAATCCCGCCGATCGACCGGCGTCGGCCGCCCACCTCGCTCGGGCGGCTCAGTCGCTCCGGCGTGGGGATGTCGCAGCCGCCGCAGCCGCCGTCCCTGGGATCTTGGGTACCGGTTCGCACGCCGCCACCGTCGGACCCAACTACGGACAGAACACCACCCAGTCGACCCGGGTACTTCCGGTCAACGGCGCGGTCGACACCATGATGCTGCCCGAGGAACGCCGCCGCAACCCGTGGACCTGGCCGCTCGTGGCGCTGATCGCGCTCTTGGCTGTAGTTCTTATCGGCGTCGTTATCGCGCTATTGGCCAACCCCGGAGGCGGCGATGACCCGACAAACCCGAGTTCGAGCGCTCCGCCTGCGTCATCTCCGACGCCGACACCCACCTCGACCAACCGGGTTTTCCTCGATGACACGCAAGTTCTCGGTCGTACTCAGGAGGTGGTACAGGCCTACCTGACCGACTTAGGACTTGTGCTCAACGCCCAGACCGGCGTCGTTGCCCCCTCTGCCGATCAGGTCGGCCTCGCAGCAAGCGTGAACCCCAAGGGCAACGTTCGCAAGGGCGAGACAATCACGGTGACCTTCTACGCCGAGATTCCGCCGCCGGTGGCAACTAAGCC
>JANOED010000046.1:0-7853 GCA_031413035.1 Leifsonia sp.
CGACATCCGCGTACGGCACCGGGGAGGGATGCAGGCCCGCCGCGACGAGACCGGAGAAGTGGGCCATGTCGACCCAGAGCTTGGCGCCCACCTCGTCGGCGATGGCGCGGAACGCGGCGAAGTCCAGCTGACGCGGGTACGCGCTCCAGCCGGCGATCAGCACGTGTGGCTTGACCTCGAGGGCCTTCTCGCGCACGGCATCCATGTCGATGAGCATGGTCGTCGGGTCAACACCGTAGGCGTGCGCGTCGTACAGCTTGCCGGAGAAGTTGAGCTTCATGCCGTGAGTGAGGTGGCCACCCTGGTCGAGCGCGAGCCCCAAGATGCGGTCACCGGGCGTCGCAATGGCCGCGAGAACTGCAGCATTGGCGGTTGCGCCGGAGTGCGGCTGCACGTTGGCATATGCCGCGCCGAACAGGCTCTTGGCACGTGATATCGCGAGCGACTCAGCCACGTCGACGAACTCGCAGCCGCCGTAGTAGCGACGCCCGGGATACCCCTCGGCGTACTTGTTGGTCAGCACTGACCCCTGCGCCTCGAGCACAGCGCGCGGCACGAAGTTCTCGCTGGCAATCATCTCGAGAGTCGACCGCTGGCGACCGAGCTCCTGTTCGAGAACGGCGGCGATCTCGGGATCGACCTCTGCAAGGGGAGAGTTGAATTGGCTACTCGGAGATGGGGACACAGGCGGCGCTCCTCGGCACTCGAACGGATAGAACTAACGGTATCCCGTGAGCCCAGGCGTACGGCCCAATCGCGTTGCTGGCTCTCACAAGCGCACCGTCGCTCCCCGATGGTTGACCCATCTGAACGCCAGTTGCGACGAGTCAAGACTACCGTCTTGGCATTAAGTTAGGACTCCTGACATACTGCCTGCATGGACATCGCCGTAGTCCCCCGCCCCGCGCTGATCGAAACGGCGACATCGAACCGGCACTGGGCCGGCGAACTGCCCGCCGAAGGCTACATCCTCGAGATAGACGACGACGGCGTGCACATTAAGGCCGCGGACGATGCTGGCCGCTTTTACGCCAGTCAGACGCTGCGCCAGCTCACCGCCACCGGTGCGGCTCCACACGTTCGTATCGTCGACTACCCGCGGTTCGCGTATCGGGGTGCGATGCTCGACGTTGCGCGACACTTCTTCAGCGTCGCCGACGTCAAGCGCTACATCGACGCCATTGCGCTGCTCAAGATCAACCACCTTCACCTGCACCTCACTGACGACCAAGGCTGGCGGATCCACCTCGACTCGTGGCCCGAACTCACCGGGGTTGGCGCGAGCACCCAGGTCGGCGGCGGGGGCGGCGGCTTCTACACGAAGAGCGAGTACCGCGAGATTGTTGAATTCGCGGCATCCCGGTTCGTCACCGTGGTGCCGGAGATCGACATGCCTGGCCACACCAACGCCGCGATCTCTGCTTACCCAGAGCTGGGGGAGGCTCCCGTCGAGCCGTATGAGGGAATCGAGGTCGGCTTCTCGAGCCTCGCGATTGGTCGAGAGAGCACCTACACATTCATTGAGGATCTTGTTCGCGAAATCGCCGAGTTGACGCCCGGCCCCTACCTTCATCTCGGTGGGGACGAGTCGCTCTCGACGTCGGACGAAGACTTTCTGCACTTCATCGCCCGGGCGACGGCGCTAGGCGCCGCGAGCGGAAAGACCATCGTGGGCTGGCACGAGATGGGTCGATCGCGCCGACTGCCGCCCGGAACGATCGGCCAATACTGGAGCTTCACGACCCCGCAAGAGGGCGCTGCAGAGCACACCCTGTCGTTCGTCGATCAGGGCGGGCGAGTCATCATGTCGCCGGCCGATGTTGCCTACCTCGACATGTCTTACGAAGCGGATGCCGCCCTCGGCCTGGTCTGGGCGAACGGGCCCACCAGCCTCGAGCACGCGTATGACTGGGATCCCGCTGCGATCATCCCAGGGCTTGGCGATGAGCAGATCCTCGGGGTCGAGGCGCCGCTCTGGAGCGAGACCCTCGCAACCATTGAAGAAGTCGAAGAGATGGCATTCCCGCGGATGGCGGCCATCGCCGAGATCGCGTGGTCGCCCCGCGCTGAGGTGGGGGCCGAGTCCAGTGGGGTGACGGAGTCGTTCGCCGACTTCGTGAGCCGCCTGCGCTCGCTCACTGCGCTTTGGGATGCCGCGGGCATCCGTCACGGCAAGGTCAACTAGGCGGGGTGCGGCGCGTCACGACGCCGCAGCCACGCATCGGCCAGCAGTGAAAACAGCATCGCGATGATGAGTCCACCCGCATACACGAACGGCAAGATACCGACACCGCTGGTCGTGAGCAGCAGGCCCCCGATGAGCGCTCCACCGCCGATCGCCAGATTGAATGAGGTCGTGAGGTATGCCGCGGCGATGTCGCGCATGCGCTTGGATGCCGACTTGAGCATCCGGGTCTGGAACATCGTCGGCAGTCCGCCAAACGCGATCCCCCAAATCAACACGGCGCCGATGAGCACCGGGGTGACGTGCGGGAAGAGCCCGATCACGAGGACGGCAACCAACACGACGCTCGTCGCGATAAGCAGGCCGGCTCTCGGGTAACGATCGGTGATCGCGCCAGCGAGCACCAAGCCGATCGCGCCACCGCCGCCGTAGAGAAAGAGGAGCCCGGCGACAGTCGATGGGTCGATCGATCCCGGACCGATGAGGAAGGGCACGACGTAGGTGGAGAAGATATTGTGCGCGGTGATCACCAGGGCAACGGTGACGCAGATAACGATGATGACGGGGACCGTCTTGTCCTTTCGCATCGGAATCGCTATCTCTCCGGTGCGTAGCGGCTCAATGTGCTGCACGGGCGGCAGGAAGCGCACTGCCATCAGCGCGAGAATCACCATGATGAACGCGAGCGCGACGAACGCGAGACGCCAGCCCACGAGATGACCGATGGCGGTTCCGACCGGAACGCCGAGAACGAACGCTGCCGTGCCGCCGGCACTGGTCACGGCAACAGCCCGACCGATCTGGCTGCGGGGAACAAGGTGCGCGGAGTAGGCGCCAACAACGGCCCAGAAGAGGCCATGGGTGAGCCCTCCGAGCACTCGAGCGACTACAAGTACCTCGTAGCTCGGGGCGACCGCTGCGAGCAGGTTGGCGAGAACGAAAACGCCCAGCACTACGAGTACGAGCGGCTTCCGCGGAAACCGCCGAGTCAGCGACGCGAGAGGTGCTGCCGAGACGACAACGCTCGCAGCGAAGATGGTGATGAGAAACCCGACCTGCGCCTCGCTGACGTCAAACTCGGCGGCGATGTCGGGAAGTAGCCCAGTCGGGAGAAACTCGCTCGTTACCGTCGTGAAGATCAGTGCCGAGAGGGTAAGGAGGCCGATCCACGGAAAGCCCAACCGGGTGGAGGTGCTGGGCGTGCTCATTGTGCCGAGTCTACCCGAGGCACGCATCGGCACCCGGGGCGAGCAACTAGCCTTGAATCGTGACAGAGACCGCGACACACTGGATTCTTACGCTGGTCTGCAACGACCGACCAGGGATCGTGCACGCCATCAGCGGGGCAGTTGTGGCAGCTGCGGGCAACATCACCGAGTCTCAGCAGTTCTCCAGCGATGACACCGGCCGATTCTTCATGCGTTTGCAGGTCGAATCCGAAGCCTCGCGAGACACCTTCGAGGCGGCACTTGCGCCGGTCACCCACAAGTACGACATGATCTGGCAACTCGATGTCGTCGACCGGCCACTGCGCACCGTCGTGCTCGTCTCCACGGCAGGGCACTGTCTCAACGATCTGCTGTATCGACAGCGCGCAGGTCAGCTGGCGGTCGACATCCCGCTGGTGCTGAGCAATCACCCCTATTTATCAAGCCTCGCCGAGTTCAACGGGGTCGCCTTCGAGTCACACCCGGTAACGAGCCCCGGCCAGAAGCTCGCGTTCGAAGATCGCGTGCTCGAGGTCGTTGAGCAGCACGACATTGAGCTCGTGGTGCTCGCCCGCTACATGCAGATTCTGTCGCCGGAATTGTGCCGCGCCCTGAGCGGTCGGGTCATCAACATCCACCACTCGTTCCTCCCCGGCTTTAAGGGCGCGAACCCCTACAAGCAGGCTCACGCCCGCGGAGTGAAGCTCATCGGCGCGACGGCGCACTTTGTGACGAGCGACCTCGACGAGGGCCCGATCATCGAGCAGAACGTCGTGCGAGTCGATCATTCCCGCACGCCCAACGAACTCGTCGCTATCGGGCAAGACGAAGAGAGTCGCACCCTGACTCAGGCGGTCAAGTGGTTTTCCGAGCACCGTGTGCTCCTCGACGGCGCGCGCACGATCATCTTCAAGTAGATGTCTGACTTACTGATCCACTCAGCGCGCAAGCTTGACGCGCACGGCCAGGTCGACAGCTTCTGGATGCTCTGCTCGGGCGACACCATCGCTGAGACCGGTCACGGCACCCCGCCTGCAGCCAAGAACTCCATCGACGCACGCGGCGGATGGCTCACTCCCGGCTTCATCGACCTGCACGGTCACGGCGGCGGCGGTCACTCGTTCGATGATGGTCCCGACGAGATCCGCGCCGCGCTCGCCACCCACCGCAGCCACGGCACCACCCGGTCGGTGGTCAGTCTCGTCGCGAACTCCCTCGACCGACTGAGCTCGAGTCTTGCCACGATCGCCGACCTCGCAGCCGATGATCCGCTGATTCTGGGCTCACACCTCGAGGGGCCCTTCCTCGCGCCAGAAAACCGCGGGGCGCACAGCCCCGAGTTCCTGCTCGAACCGCAGCCGGGAGTTGTTGAGCAACTTCTCCACGCGGCGCGCGGCACGATTCGGCAACTGACACTAGCGCCCGAGCTTCCTGGCTCAATGGAGGCGATCGACGTGCTCGTCGAGGCGGGAGTTGCCGTCGCGGTCGGTCACACCATGGCCAACGCCGACCAGACGCGCGAGGCCTTCGACCGCGGCGCCCGAATCCTGACGCACGCGTTCAACGCGATGCCGGGCATCCATCACCGCGATCCGGGACCTGTGGTCGCGGCTTTCGAGGATGAGCGCGTGACCCTCGAGCTGATCATGGACGGCAAGCACGTGCATCCGCGGGTCGTTCATTTGGCCTTCACTGCCGCGCCCGGACGTGTCGCCCTCGTGACTGATGCCATGGCGGCGGCCGGCTTCACCGACGGCGACTACTCGCCGGGCAGCCGCACGGTTACAGTGCGCGACGGGCTCGCAGTGCTGCGCGGAACCACCATCGCCGGCTCAACGGTCACCCAGGATTCGGCGCTTCGCCAGGCGATGCGCGATGTCGGCATCGCCCCCGCCGCCGCTGTCGCCGCACTCACGCTCACCCCGGCGCGAGCCCTCGGTCTTGACCATCGCCTCGGGCTCCTCGCCGAGGGTTTCGCCGCCGACGCGGTGCTCTTCGACCACCAGTGGCGGGTGCACCGCGTGTGGGGCGGCGGCGAAGTGCTGCGGGTCTAGCGCTCTCGCGGGCCTCAAACTATAGTGAATTCTAATCGTTATAGCGTGAGCGCGATCCAACTGATTGACCGACCCGACGGAGTGATCGATGTCCCCCTCAGCCCCTGTCTCCCGCCCCCGCTGGCGTTCCCTCGTTGCAGGCCTCAGCGTCGCCCTTCTGGTCGGCGCTGGAGCGGCACCCGCCCAGGCCGAAACAATCCTTATCTGGGATGGTAGCAACGCCGAATTCGACCTGATCGTTACAACGGGCGGTCAGTCCGAGTGGCTCTACAACGTCGAGGTCACCAACCTGACCTCAGAGACGCAATACCTCGGTTTCGGCGCCGACCTTCGACAGCAGGGCGTCACCGATTACTTCTGGGAAGAAAGCTTGCCCTTCAGTCAAGAGGGGCGGGCGGTCGTCGAACCAGGGGCAACTCAGTTTGTCACCTTTCTCCCGGCTTGGTCGGGCATGACTTACTCCTTTTTCAGCTCAATTGACACCACCCCGCAACTCATTGGCGAGTTCGTCGTACCAGGGCGGTACCTCCCGTTTGACCTGAGGGGTGAGGAGGGAGTTGACGAAAACGGCGACATCACGCCCGGAACCTTGGAGTGGCAAGCCGGATACCCTGTCGTTGCGCTGCCGTCCGTTGCGAGAGCTGGTGAGTTGCTGCGAATCGAGGCATTTCTTGGTGCTGACTGGCCACTCGGGGGAGCTGAAGTGTGGATCGGGGAGAATGTAGGGTACAACGTTGAGGATGCCGTCCTGCGCGGGCTTGTGGGATTCGAGGAGAACTTTCTCGCCGGCGTAACTCTCACCGCCGGAATGACTCTTCTGGGAACACTGCCGGCCAACTCCGATGCGATCGCGGGTAGCTTGCTCTTGCCTCCCGACCTCACCGAGGGGTCATACCGACTCTTGGTCGGCGACTCGGGTAGCGGTTTATGGCCGGCTGGCCCTACGTTATCTCTGAACAGCGGACTACTTCCCGATGTCACCATCGAGGCCGGTCCCCCTCGCGGGGCCACGGAGCCGGACACTGAGATGCCGGTTACTCCGCTCGACCAGTTCGGTGCGACTCCGGTCTCCTTCACCTTTGATGAGGTGACGACGGGTGGCACGACGTCGGTGACGACGTCGACGAGCGGTCCCGCATCCACGGCATTCACGTTGTTGGGCGGTGTGAACGCGGTCTACTACGAGTTGGAGACAACCGCAGGGTTTGCCGGCCCGGTGACAGTCTGCTTGTCGTACGACCCGACCGGGCTCAGTGAGGCGCAGCAGAACGCGATTGCGCTCTTCCACTACACCGGCGGCACGTGGAGCAACATCACCACAACCCGCTCGCCCGGGCAGGTGTGTGGCGAGACCGATTCATTCTCGCCGTTCGCGTTGGGCATCCCGAACCTGCAGTACGACTTCCAGGGGTTCCTGAACCCGGTCTCGAACACTGCAGTCAATCAGCAGTTCGCGGGCACGATAGTACCCATCCGGTTCCGCCTTGGCGGTGACCAAGGGTTGGATGTCATTGCCAGCGGCTCCCCGACCACCGGCGTTACCGCGTGCACCGTCGGCGCAACACCGGCGACATCACAGCCAGCGGTGGCGGCAACGTCAACCCCGCTGACGTACGTGGCGTCGACCGAAACCTACTGGTACCTCTGGAAGACGGACAAGGGTTGGGCGGGTACTTGCCAGCAATTCTCGGTGACCCTTGACGATGGAAGTGTGCACACCGCCACGTTCAAGTTCACCAAGCTGACGCTCGGCTCACTCCTGCGAGCAATCATCCGGGCAATCTAGACGCTGCGGGTCGCGCCCGAAGTACTAGGACGCGACCCAAGCCGACCCGCCGGTGTTGCCTCGACAACGACCAGTGCTACGGCGACCGCGGCGACCAGTCCCAACGCCCACAGCGGCGCGAGCAGTGCCACCCACGGAATGAGAAGCAGCAGCAGCGTCGCCGCGGCAAACCGCCACACTCGCCAGGTGCCGCCTGCTCGCCGCCAGAAGAAGCCGGTCCCAGCGAAGTACAGCGCGGTGCCGCTCGCAAGTGCGACAGCGCCAAACCAGCCGAGCGGTTCGAGCGAGTCAACGTTGGCTAGCACCTCCTTGACGCCGAGAGCCGAGATCACCACTCCGGCCAGCAGGGGAAAGTGCAAGTAGGTATAGGAGTCGGTCGCCATTTTCACCCGAGTGACCCCAGTTAGCTTTGCTAGCACGTGCTCGGCGGCGAGCGCGAGTGAGTCGAAGTACAGCCACCACAGACTGACCGACAGGAGCATGCCGAGGGCGGCACCGACCAGGATTGTGGTGCTCACCGGTAGCTGGGCTGCACCGACGCCGATAGCGACGATCGACTCGCCGAGCGCGAGAATCACAATGAGGCCGTAGCGCTCCGCCCAGTGCGCGGCCGAGTGAAT
>JANOED010000047.1:0-3999 GCA_031413035.1 Leifsonia sp.
CTTCGCAGCCGACACCTCGCCACGGTGACGCGGGTGTTCGTGGTTCTTGGACTCGCGGGGCTGGTTCTGCCGGGCATCCTGATAACCGCAGGTACTGCGCAGCGGACGGCAGTGAACGCGTGTGCTGCGTACACCTCGTACTACGCGCCGACCGCCGCGGGCTTTGACGTGCGTTTCGAGTTGTTCAGCGCCGCTGGAATGGGCTGGAACTGTTACGCCCGTGAGTTTGGCGGGGATGAGCTGTTGCTCGCGGCTCTAGGACTGATCCCGGGCTCTGCGCGGCTTCCCAGCGCGCCCGCGATCGACTCCTAGCCGCGCAAGCAGCGCCCACGCCGTCGGCTAGCCAGAGCGAGAAGGCCAATACCGAGAACGGTGACCCCTCCGGCGAGGAGGATGAGGGGCACCGGGCTGTCGGACCCCGTTGCCGCGAGGGCCGCTGGTGCGGGTGTGCCAGGCTCGGTGAACGGCAGGGTGGGGAGCTGACCGCAGTCGGCGGTGGGCGGAAGGGCTAGAAGGGCGGCCGTTCCCAGCTTGACGCTATCGACCATGATGCGGCCGTGCCGCTCAGCCGTGCCTCCCGGCGAAACGCTCCACAGAGCGTAGGTCCACTCGGCCGGGTCAAGGCCAAGGTCCCTTTCCCGCTCCGAGATCCAGACGGTGCCTGCCGAGTCGACGGTTATCCCTTCGATCAGATGGATGGCACCCCCAGAGACCTCCGAGGCCGTGAATACCGGAACGACGGTGAAGGAGACTGGATCGATACGGTAGACCGTGTTGGCGCTCCTCGCGAAGAACACCCCGTCAGCAGGACTCCAGGTGAGGCTGCCTAGGCCTCCGATAGGCAGGGCCGCGACTAGTGCGGCCGAGCCGTCGGTCAACTCAATGCGGAAGAGGCCCTGGCGACCGATCGCCCACCCCGCGCCCGCCCCATCCACCGCGATCGACGAGGTATTCACCGAGCCTCCCCCATCGACGAGTGCGCTCACGAACGTGCTGACGCCCGTGGTTAGGTCCGTGCGGAAGAGAGCGCGAGAGTCGTCGGGATCCCGGGCTACGGTGTAGGCGACGCACTCTTCCGTGGCACCAGCCCACATGGTCGACAGCGCGCAGAAGAAGTTTGATCCACTGGGGTTGACCCCAATCGGGAATCCGGTCGCGGTGGGCGCCTCCACGACGAAGAGCTGTTGCCGCTCACTCGCCGGATCCCAGTCACACGAGATTCCATAGATCGTGTCTCCTGGGGCGAGGCTTGCGGCAACCGCCGAGCCACCGGGGGCGACTACCGAGCTACCTATGGTGCCACTGATCAGCGCGACAAGGCAGAGAGCGGCGAACGCGGGGTTACGGGTTATCACAGAGAGGCTCCTCGGGCAGAAGGTGCGGGCAGAAGGTGTACTACTCGTGGAGACCCCGAATGTGCCCGAACCTTACGCGTGCCCCGAGAGTTCAGCGTGGGCTATCGTGGCGCCATGCGCGTGCTCGAGATCTGGCGGTACCCGGTCAAGTCACTTCAGGGCGAACGCCTAGATGCGGTCGCACTCGGTAGCGAGGGAGTCGAGGGCGACCGGCAGCTCGCGATCTTCGATGTGGCGACCGGCTTCGGTCTCACCGCCCGTCGAGAATCGAAGCTCCTGTTCGCATCGGCACGCACTGTGGACGGCCGGGTCGAGATCAGGCTGCCCGACGATTCGGTCGCTGGGGATGACGATGCTCTCTCTGCATGGATCGGTCGGCCCGTCACTCTGCTGTCGACCAACGACGTCGAGTCGCGGCGATTCGAGAGCCCCGTCGACTTCGAGCGCGAAGAGTCGGGCAACTGGCGCTCGTTCACCGGCGCCCTCGGTTCGTTCCGTGATGATCAGGATGCCGCAATCTCGATCGTCTCGAAGGGCACTCTGGGAGACTGGCCGCAGCGTCGCATCCGCCCCAATCTCGTCGTCTCGGACTCGGGCGAGGATGAACTCGTGGGCGCGACCGTAACCATCGGCGATGCGACAGTCACGGTGCAGGCGAGGCTTGAGCGCTGCATCATGGTCACCCGTACGCAGCCCGGGATCGAACGTGATCTCGACGTGCTGCGAACCATTCACCGTGAGCGTGAGCACACCTGTGGGATTGGCGCGACCGTCGATCGTGGAGGCGTCGTCAGGGTTGGCGATGAACTGCGACCGAGCTAGCTCTGCGCCCCGTTTTGGCTAGGCAGCACCATCGAACATCGAGGTGACCGAACCATCATCAAAGACCTCGTGGATCGCGCGGGCCAGCAGCGGCGCGATCGGCAGGATCGTCAGGGTCGGGAATCGCTTGTGCTCGGGAATCGGAAGGGTATCCGTCACGACAACCGAGTCGATCGACGCCCCCTGCAAGATCTCGCTCGCGGGATCAGAGAACACCGCGTGGGTCGCCGCGACAACGACTTTGGTTGCCCCTGCGGCCTTCAACGCGTCGGCCGCTTTGACGATCGTGCGACCGGTGTCGATGAGGTCGTCGACGATCAGGCACACCCGACCGTCCACCTCGCCAACGATCTCGTGCACCGAGACCTGGTTGGGAACAAGTGGATCACGACGCTTGTGAATGATGGCTAGCGGCGCACCAAGCTTGTCGCTCCAGATATCGGCCACGCGAACTCGACCCATGTCGGGGCTGACGACGGTGAGCGTAGCCGGGTCGAGTTGCTTCTGAAAGTGTGCGAGCAGCACGGGCATCGCGAAGAGATGGTCGACGGGACCATCGAAGAAGCCCTGAATCTGTGCGGCGTGCAGGTCGACGCTCATGATGCGGTCGGCACCGGCGGCCTTGTAGAGGTCGGCAACCAGCCGGGCAGAAATGGGCTCGCGACCGCGACCCTTCTTGTCTTGCCGGGCGTAGGGGTAGAAGGGCGAGACGACGGTGATGCGTTTCGCCGACGCCCGCTTGAGGGCATCCACCATGATCAGTTGTTCCATGAGCCACTCGTTGATCGGACTCGTGTGGCTTTGAATCACGAACGCATCGCAGCCTCGCACGCTCTCGTCGTAGCGGGCATAGATCTCACCGTTCGCGAAGGTACGCGCGTCGGTGTGAACTAGGTCAGCGCCCAGCTCCTCGGCGACATCGATCGCCAGTTGGGGGTGTGCCCGCCCGCTCACGATCACCAATCTCTTCTGGCCGGTGATCTTGATCTCGGACACGGTCCCTGCTCTCTGGTCGTAATGCCCTGTTGAGTACGCCCTGTGCCCTGATTCTATCGAGGTGACGGTAGGTCGTTTGGGCCAACGATCTCGACCAGATCGCTGACGAGTTCGAAGTCGCGTACGTTGCGAGTCATGAGAGGGATACCCAGAGTGAGCGCCTGCGCGGCAATGAGAATGTCCTTGCTTCGCGCATGTTGCGCACGCACCGAAGCGACGCGCGCGGCCAACACTCCGTAACTCTTGGCGTCGGCCTCGTCGAATTCGATCCACTCCAGCACTTCGGAGTAGCGGGCAACGCGCTGGAGCCGAAGATTGCGCTCGCCGACGGATGTTGCCGCCTCAATACCGAAGTGGAGCTCGGCAAGGCAGAGCGTACTTGCCCCCATCTCGCCGGCGGGCATTCTGTCGAGCGGGTCGATAAGCACGCTCGTATCAAGGAGTATCACTCGCGCTGGTCTTGCCACGGATCAACGATGGGGTCATTGTCTCGAGATGCGTACCATTCTTCGTACCACCCTGTTGTGTCTGGGCCGAGTTCAGCCGCAATCGCCGCGAGTTCGCTTCCCGGAACCCACCTCCGTCGGGTCGGTGTGATCGGAACGATCTTGGCGACGGGGCGGCCCTGCACCGTAATCGTGATCGGCGCCCCGGCCTCGGCCCGGGCGACCACCTCACTGGCGGTCTGCTTCAGTTCCCTAATGCCCACGGACTCCATGACATCATGCTACCGGCGATGTAGAACATGAGCTACACCGAATCTGTGGATGACTTTTGTGCCTACGACGGTTCGGATGCCGCTGCCGATGCTGCGGCGGCGGCATCC
>JANOED010000048.1:0-2065 GCA_031413035.1 Leifsonia sp.
GCGACGGGCGCACCGTCTAGCTCGATGACGGTCTCTGGCTGGATGTATCCGCGAGCGGCCAGACCACCGACAGCCATTGCGCTCGCGACAATTGCGAGATGAATTGCGATCGGCACTCCGGCCCATTCGGCGAGTGCGCCAAGCCCGGCACCGATCATCGTGCCGATGCTGAAGAACGCGTGGAACACGGGCATAATCGAACGCTCCAGCGCCCGCTCGTTGGCGGCGCCGGAAACGTTCATCGCGACATCCGTGATGCCCATGGCCGAGCCAAAGATGACGAGCCCTGCGAACGCAACCGGGAAGCTGGCAACGGTGCCACCGACACCGGCAATCGCCAGGCCCGAGGCGGCGGTAAGGATGCCTGCGGTCATTGTGTTGCGCGCGCCGAGGATCGCGACGATATGGCTGGATGCCACGAGGCCGCCGATCGAACCAGCCGCGATCCCGAAGATCAGGGCGCCAACCTGCGCCGGGCTGATTTCTAGCGAGTCCCGTACCGCGGGCAGGCGCGCGACCCAGCTCGCGATTGCGATCCCGCTGAGGCAGAAGATCACGAAGATCGAGTTGCGCCATGCGACGGTTTGGAGGCGGGTAAGGGTCGTCACCCACAAAGTCTAGGCTGGCTCGCATGACCGAAAGCGCTCTCACCTCCGGCATCGACACCAACGAACTCGATTCCGCAATTCGCCCGCAGGACGACCTATACCGACACGTCAATGGCAAGTGGATCGAGCGCACCGAGATCCCCAGCGACAAGGCTCGCTACGGTTCGTTCTACCTGCTCGCCGAAGAGGCCGAGAAGGCGGTTCGTGACATCATCATCGAATCACAGTCGGCCGATCCCAGCACCGAGGCACGCAAGGTAGGCGACCTCTACGCGAGCTTCATGGATGAGGCGCGGGTGCAAGTCCTCGGCGCCGGTCCGCTGACCGAGGCGCTCGCCGAGGCCGAGCAGGTCGACTCGATCGATTCACTACTGGCCACGCTCGGCCGGCTTGAGCGCGGTGGTTCGAGCGGGTTCTTCCAGGTCTTCGTCGACAATGATCCCGGCCAGCCGGAGCGCTACCTCGTGTTTCTTGAGCAGGGCGGCCTGGGCTTGCCCGATGAGTCGTACTACCGAGAAGAGAAGTTCGCTGACATCCGCACCGCGTATGTCGCATTCCTCGAGCGGATGCTCGGACTCGCCGGCCTCGACCTGCCTGCCGCGCGAGCCGCCCGAATCCTCGCACTCGAAACCGAACTGGCCTCTCACCACTGGGACAACGTGGCCAATCGTGACAGCGAGAAGACCTACAACCCAATGCTGTGGGAGGCCGCGAACGAGCTCGCCGGCGCTCTGGACATGGATGTCTGGCTGAACGCGCTGGGTGTGCCCGACCGCTCGTTCGATGAGGTCGTCGTGCGTCAGCCGAGCTTCATGACCGGACTCGAGTCGGTGCTCGTTGACAACAACCTCGCTGCGTGGCGGGACTGGCTGGGGTGGCAGGTCATCCGCTCGAACTCGCCGTACCTATCGACCGATTTCGTTGACGCCAATTTCGACTTCTACGGCCGCACTCTCACCGGAACACCCGAACTGCGCGCCCGCTGGAAGCGCGGGGTCTCGCTCGTCGAGGGTTCCCTCGGCGAAGCGGTCGGGCGAATCTACGTCGAGCGGCATTTCCCGGCCGCCGCGAAGACCGCGATGGACGTGCTTGTGGCCAACCTGGTCGAGGCCTACCGGCAGTCGATCACCGCACTCGACTGGATGGGCGAGGAAACCCGAAAGCGCGCGCTCGACAAGCTCGACAAGTTCACCCCGAAGATTGGCTACCCGGTGAAGTGGCGTGACTACTCAAGCCTCGAGATCGATGCCACCGACCTGATCGGCAACGTTCGCGCGACCAACGAGTTCGAGTTTCAGCGCGAACTGGGCAAGATTGGCAAGCCGTTGGACCGCGACGAATGGTTCATGACCCCCCAGACGATCAACGCGTATTACAACCCTGGGTTCAACGAGATTGTCTTCCCCGCCGCGATCTTGCAGTCCCCCTTCTTCGACGAGAACCGGGATGCCGCGGCC
>JANOED010000049.1:0-25230 GCA_031413035.1 Leifsonia sp.
CCACCAGCCGCTCGACTTCTACGGGCTCAACTATTACGCGCCCACCCGAATAGCGGCCGGCCCGCCGACCGACGACCGCAGCCCCTACGGCACACCTGCGCCGGGCCTCCGCGGGCTGCCCTTCCACCTCGCGCCGTTCCCTGAGTTCCCCGCGACGGCGTTCGGCTGGCCCATCGCCCCCGAATACCTGGGCGTGACCCTGCGCGACTATGCCCAGCGCTATGGAGACGCGCTGCCTCCGGTCTACATCACCGAGGGCGGAGCGAGCTTCGACGATGTCGTCGCCTCCGACGGCTCGGTGGATGACGCCCATCGCACCAGCTACCTCGCCGACCATCTCGCCGCCGCGTTCGCCGGCGCCGCGGGTCTCGACCTCCGGGGCTACTTCGTCTGGACGCTCATGGACAACTGGGAGTGGGCGGCCGGATTCCGCGAGCGCTTCGGTCTCGTCCGCGTCGATTTCGACACCCTCGAGCGAACCCCGAAACGCTCCTATCGCTGGCTGCAACAGCTCATCGCATCCCGTTCCTAGTAACGGTCTGCTCCTCTATGCTTACCGGTATGGAATTCCTTATCGTCATCGGCGTCATCGTCCTGCTCGTCGTCATCGTCGGTATCTACCTGTGGACGACCTACAACTCCCTCGTGACACTGAACGTGCGCGTCGACGAGGCCTGGAGCGACATCACCGTTCAGCTCAAGCGTCGTGCTGACCTGCTGCCGAACCTCATCGAGGCAGTCAAGGGCTACGCGGCTCACGAGAAGGCTGTGTTCGAGAACGTGACGAAGGCCCGCGCCGAGACCCTCAGCGCTCAGGGACCTGCGGATGCCGCAGTCGCCGAGAACCACATGCAGACGGCCCTGAAGTCGATCTTCGCTGTCGCCGAGGCGTACCCGCAGTTGCAGGCGAGCCAGAACTTCCTGCAGCTTCAGGGCGAGATCGTCGACACCGAAGACAAGATTCAGGCCAGCCGCCGGTTCTACAACGGTGGCGTGCGTGAGTTGAACACGAAGATCAAGGTGTTTCCGAACACGCTGTTCGTGCGTGGCTTGGGCTTCACCGAGCGCGAGTTCTTCGAGGTCACCGACTCCGCAGCAATCGCTGAGCCTCCCCGCGTACAGTTCTGATACCCGCCTTCGGGCGTTTGTGGAACTGGAGAGTTAGCTAGATGTACCGCGCTATAGCCAAAAACAAGCGCAACACGGTGTTCATCATCCTGTTGTTCATTCTGATCATCGGTGGGCTCGCCGCGCTCGCGGCGTGGATCTATAACGACGTGACGATCGTGATCATCACTCTGGTGATTGCGACCGGTTACGCCCTGATCCAGTACTTCGCGGCATCCAGTCAGGCGCTGTCGATGAGTGGTGCACATCAGATTCAGAAGGCCGACAACCCCCGGCTGTACCGGATCGTCGAGAACCTGTCGATCACTACAGGCACCCCGATGCCGAAGGTCTATATCATCAACGACCCGGCGCCGAACGCCTTCGCGACCGGCCGCGATCCCGAGCACGCCTCGGTTGCCGCCACCACCGGCTTGCTCGAACTGCTCGACGACTCCGAACTCGAGGGTGTCATGGCCCACGAGATCGGACACGTGCAGAACTACGACATCCGGGTGTCCATGATCGTCTTCGGGCTGGTCGTGGCGGTCGGTTTCATTGCCGACATGCTGCTGCGCATGGCGTTCTTCGGCGGGCGCGGCAACAACAACGGCAACCCGGTCGTCATGATCTTGGGTCTCGCGGCGTTCATCATCGCGCCACTCGTCGCCGTCGTCGTGCAGTCGGCGGTATCGCGCCAGCGGGAGTACTTGGCCGACGCGACCGGTGCGATGACGACGCGCCATCCTGATGCCCTCGCGAGCGCGCTAACAAAGCTCGCAGAGTACGGTCGCCCCATGCAACGTCAGAACTCGACAATGGCGCACATGTGGATCTCCGATCCGACCAAGCCAGGCTTCATGGACCGCCTCTTCTCGACTCACCCGCCGATCGCCGAGCGGGTCGAGCGCCTCGGCACGATCGGCCGCACCTTCTAGCGTCTCGGCGAATTAGCGACTACGGGCGAAGGCTGTCAACGATCGCCTGAGCGATTGTGGATGCCCCGGCTCGCCGATCCGCAGTCACTCTGGCTAGGCCATCCTCCGCCCAGATCTCGAACTCAAGCCAGTTGCCACCAACGACGAGGTCAATTACGCACTCGGTGTTGCCCGATGCGCATCGAATCCATGCCTCGTCGTCGGCTTCAAGTCCAGCAACGACCAACGGCTCAGGGGCGGCGGGCACCGTGAGTGCGGGATACGCCTCGGCCCAGGCCCACGAGCCCGCGGGGAGCACTCGCAGGTTTCCGACCCCAGCGTCTGCGTCGAAGTACAGCCAGCTGCAGTTAACGACTGCGGCATTCACATCAGCACCGGCGCGAAGGCTCCAGCCGCCAGCTGGGCCACTGGCAACGAGAGTTTCGGCGACGCCAAGCGCCGACTGCACACTACTCGTGGCCACAATGGCATCGCAGGTGGAGGGGATTGCGAGCGTGTCTGCGGGGGCCGTCCACGCATCCGCACCGGTTCCGGCGGCTCCCACGGCTGCCAGAATCGTGGAGTGCAGCGTCGTCGCCGCAGCTGCTGAGCTCGCATCGAAGATTGTTGTATCGACCCAGTGGCCGCCAACCAGGTCGTTGCCGCTACAGCCGACAGGGTATGGCGCAAATGCTTCACTGCAGAAGAGCCCGAGACCGTCGCTTCCGTAGTAATCGACGTACCGGTCCCACTGGGCCCCAGCGTTCGGCAGAACGATCACGCGAACGCCAGAGTAGTCGGGGTTGGATCCGCGCGAGTCGCTATAGACCTGTCCGTTGTTCCACTCACAGGCGATGCCGCCTAGGCTGCGTGCCACGTAGGCAGCCACGATTGTGGCGCCGTCGGCCAGAGTGGAGTGAGCAGCATCCGCGACTGCCAAGGTATCGGGAAATGCCGCAGCAACGGCCGCCGCTGGCAGAAGTTCGGCACAGGTAACACCGATCACCGGCTCGGGAACGGAGAGCGCCTCGGCTGTCGGCGTTGGCGTTGCCGTTGAACCAGACGGGGTGGGCGTGGCTGGGGGCGTCGGCTCTGCCCCGGGTGGAGTGCACGCGGCCAATGACAGCGTCAGCACACCGACGAGCAGCAGGGCTACTCCAGATCCGTGGGTTCTCATGCTCACGCCTTTCCGACGTTCTTCAAGTAAACCGGCCAACCCGATCAGCCGATCGCAGCGACGATCGCCGCGCCGATCGCGAGCGCGCCCGCGCGCCGGTCGATAGGTACGGCGCCCCCGACATCGTCGGGCCACACGTATGCCTCAACCCAGTTGCCACCGATGACAAGGTCGATCAGGCAATAGTCGTCACCAGCGGCACAGCGTAGCCAGGCCTCGTCGCCGGCGGCGAGACCGGCGATCCCCACACTCTCCGGGATCGCAGGCAAGGTGATGAATTCGCGAGCCTCATCCCAGGCCCACGCGCCGCCGGGAAGCGTCGCCAGCGACCCGACTCCCGCGTCAGCGTCGAGGAAGGCCCAGAAGCAGCCTGGACCACCCCAGTTCTCCCGTGCACCCGCCTCGATGCTCCAGCCGCCGCCGCCGCTCGCCGCCTGGATCGGAACGTCAAGACCGAGCGCCGCTTGCACTGCTGCGTCGGAAACCACGCCGGGGCAGTCGGCCGGAAGGGCCGCGGTGCCTGCTGGTGGAGCCCAGAGCTCGGCGCCGGGTCCGGCGGCGGTGATGCCGGCGACAACCTCGGCGCCGAGGGCAGATGCCTCGACATCCGACACGGCGCCAAACATGATGACTTCGACCCAGGTTGAGCTCACTAGCGCATCAGTGGAGCAGTAGAAGGTCGGGCCTCCTGACGCGCAGTAGTCTCCCTCGGCCTCGGCGCCGTAGTAATCGATGAAGCGATCCCATTGGCTGGTCGCGTTCGGCAGCACGATGACCCGGACGCCGACGTAGGTCGCACTTGAGCCTCCGGTGAAGCTCTGGGGCTGCCCGTTGTTCCACTCGCAGGTGAGCCCCCCGAGGCTGCGTACCGCGTACGTCGGTGCGATTGTCGGGTAGGCCCCCATGAGCGATTCGGCCGGGTCGATCGCCGTCACCGGGGTCGTGAACGCGCTGGTGAGGGTCGCCGCGCTGACCAGCTCAGCACATGGGACGTCGATGAGCGGTGCAGGCGCGGAAAGGCTGTCAGCCGTCGGGGTTGGCGTCGGGGCTGCCGACGTCGGCGGGGGTGTGGGGGTCGGCTCGGGGTCGGGCGGGGCGCAGGCAACCAGCGACGCGCCGATACCCGATACGAGGAAGAAGGCGAGTGTGCGCCGATGGATGCTCGTGCGAATGCTCATATCGTCTCGACTCCTTTGAGGGTGCTTCAGGTTGACACTATTTCTCCCTCAAGCGAATCGGCAAGGTCGCCGCGGCGCGAAACCTCGATACGGTCCATTCCCTGCCATTCGGCGGTGTCGCGCAGCAGTTGCGCTATGCGCTCGAGATCGGCATGCTGGCCAGGCTCCTGCCACGCGGATTGCACCCGAAGTACTCCCGCCTGCCGGTCGGTCTTGAGGTCGATCCGGCCCACGAGGGCATCATCTACCAGCACCGGCAAGGTGTAGTACCCGAAGACCCGCTTCGGCGCGGGCGTGTAGATCTCGATGCGGTAGTGAAAGCCAAACATGCGCAGCGCGCGGTCCCGGTTCCAGACCATCGGGTCGAAGGGGGAGAGGAGAGCCGCGGTTTCGATCCGACGCGGAATCCGGGCATCCCGATGAAGGTATGCGAGCCGATCCCAGCCGCGCACGGTCACGGGGAGGATCTCGCCAGTGTCAATCAGCTCGGCTATTGCCGTCTTCGTGGGCGCTTGCAGCAGCCTGAAGTAGTCGGCGATGTCGCTTGCAGTACCCACGCCGAGCGCACGGGCGGCCATCGCGACGAGTTGCCTCACCGCATCGGGCTCCGGGATGTCGCGGCTCAACAGTTCGGGCGCAATGTGCCTCTCGGCTAGGTCGTATCTGCGCTCGAATCGGGTACGCCCGGCGACGACAACCTCACCCCAAAAGAACAGCGTTTCGAGCCCGGTCTTGACATCGGACCAGCCCCACCATGGTCCGCGACGTTGGTTGGCGTCGTGCTCGACCTCGCCTGCGGTGAGGGCGCCCTTCTCCGCCAACTCTGACCTGAGGAAGTCGAGCATGGCTCCATTGGCGCTTGCCCACGGCAGAAACGCTTTGTGGGTGCGCCAGCGACGCATCGACCAATGCCACAGCGGCCGGTGTTCCACCGGGATGATCGCGGCCTGATGCGCCCAGTACTCGGTGTAGCCCTGCCGGGAGGTGAAGGTTAGCCGGTCGAGTAGGGCCTTGTCGTACCGCCCCAGACGCGCGAACAGCGGAAGGTAGTGACTTCGCTCGAAGACGTTGACCGAGTCAAGCTGGAGAACCCCGAGCCGCTGGAGGGCGAGGTTGAGCTGACGGGTGCCCACGGCAGTTGGGGTGCGCCCGAAGCCCTGCGCAGCAAGCGCGACACGGCGAGCTTGAGTTGGGGAGAGGCTGTCGACCACGGCTCCGACACTACTGATTGCTGCCGACGCCGTCATCGGTATTGTCGCGCACTGAGCAGTTCGCGGCACAATCTAGACTGGGCACGTGGCCCTAGGACGTGAGAAGAAGGTAGCGGTTGAGCCGCCGGAGGAGTCGGTTCCCCCCGCGCTCAAGATCGCTGCTGACTACTCGTGGCGCATCCTTCTTGTGGTCGCAGCATTTGCCGTTCTGGTGTTCCTCGTCATCACTTTCCGCGAGATAGTCGTACCGTTCTTGGTAGCGCTGCTCATTGGGGCTCTGCTCGTTCCGTTCGTGAACTTCCTCATTGCACATCGTTGGCCGAAGTGGCTCGCAGTTCTCGTCGCGATGCTCAGCACGATCGGGGTCATTACCGGTCTCGTTATGTTGGTGGTGCTACAGGTTCGGGCGGGGTTCCCCGATCTGCAGCGCAAGTCGCTCACCGCCTTCGAACAGTTCAGGGAGTGGCTCCTGACTTCGCCGTTCCAGCTGAGCGAGGCAGACATCAATGGCTACCTCGACCAGTTTTTCGAGGCGATCCAGCGCGACAGCGCGGCGCTGGCAAGTGGCATCCTCTCCGTCGGTTCCACCGCCGGTCACGTGCTTGCCGGCGTTCTCCTTGCGCTCTTCGCGACGCTGTTCATACTCATCGATGGCCGAGGAATCTGGTCGTGGTTTGTGCGGCTATTCCCTCGCCGATCGCGCCTCGCCGTGGGTGGTGCGGGGGAGGCTGGCTGGCTCACCCTCACAACGTTCGTGAAGGTGCAGATCTTCGTGGCCGCCGTTGACGCAGTGGGTATCGGCCTGGGCGCGTGGATTCTCGGATTGGTCTTCGGGGGCTTCCCTCTGGTGATTCCCATCGCGGTCGCCGTGTTCCTCGGGTCATTCATCCCGGTCGTCGGAGCGTTGGTGACCGGTGCACTCGCGGTCTTCGTGGCTCTGGTGTACCTCGGCCCGCTGCCCGCGCTTCTCATGGTTGGGATCGTCTTGCTGGTGCAACAAGTCGAGGGCCACGTGCTTCAGCCTCTGGTCATGGGAACTGCGGTCAAGGTACACCCCCTCGCTGTCGTCTTTGCGGTCGCGGCTGGTGGATTCACCGCCGGGATCGCGGGAGCCCTCTTCGCTGTACCTTTCATTGCCGTGCTCAACGTTGTGGTGAAGTACATTGCCGGTGGCAAGTGGCGCACGATTCCGAACCCGACAGTCAAGGAAGTGCTCGGCGATGCCTGACACCGCCGTCGTCGGGCCCACGCTCGCCGGCTTCGAGGAGGCTCGCCTGCGGGTCGCGCCAGCCGTCGATACGACTCCGATGGAGAGCAGCAGGTACCTCAGTGATGTGCTGGGGGCCCCGGTTTTCCTAAAGTGCGAGAACCTCCAGCGGACCGGTTCGTACAAGATTCGCGGCGCGTACAACCGGCTGTCGCTTCTCACCGATGAGGAGAAGGCGCGCGGGGTCGTTGCCGCATCGGCAGGCAACCATGCGCAGGGTGTCGCCTTCGCGGCGCGTGAACTGGGCATCAAGGCCACCATCTTCATGCCGGTGGGTGTGCCCCTCCCCAAGCTTCAGGCAACCAAAGACTACGGTGCCGAGGTGGTGTTGCGGGGTCACACCGTTGATGAACCACTTCGCGCTGCGGCCGAGTTTGCTCGCACCACCGGGGCGGTCTTCATTCATCCGTTTGATCACGAGGACATCATCGCGGGGCAGGGCACGCTCGGTCTGGAAATCTACGAGCAGCTTCCGACCGTTGAGACCGTGGTGGTGCCGATTGGTGGCGGCGGACTCATCTCAGGAGTGGCCAGTGCGATTCGCCAGCGCGCCGCCGTCGATGGGCGAATGGTTCGGATCATCGGCGTGCAGGCCGCGAACGCGTCGCCCTACCCGGTCTCACTCATGAACGGGGAGCGCACTCAGGTTGCGGTGCTCCCCACAATCGCCGACGGCATTGCAGTCTCAATGCCTGGAGAACTTAATTTCGAGATCGTCAAGAAGATGGTGGATGAGGTCGTCACCGTGAGCGAGGATGACATGGCGCAAGCGCTCCTCGTGCTGCTTGAGCGGGCCAAACTCGTCGTCGAACCGGCCGGTGCGGCCGGGGTTGCGGCGATCCTCGCGGGGCAGCTGACCGCGAGCGGTCCCACAGTGGTGATTCTCAGCGGGGGCAACATCGACCCGATGATCATGGAGCGTGTGATCAGCCACGGACTCGCGGCATCCGAACGATATCTGAAGCTCCGCATCCCGCTGCCCGATAGGCCCGGTCAACTCGCACGGGTGTCCGCTCTTGTTGCCGAGTGCAGCGCCAACGTCGTCGAAGTGCTGCACACCCGGCACGGCAGCGGGCTCCTCATCAGCCAGGTCGAGCTCGAATTGCACATCGAGACCCGCGGTCCTGAGCATGCCGAACTCGTTTTGGAGCGGTTACGCGATGAGGGTTTCGAGCCGCGAATCGACTTCTGAGCTACGGAACGAAGGTTTCGACCTTGTTGATCGTCACATCGATCGACTTGCCGTTCGGCGCCGTGTAGCTCGTGGAGTCGCCGACCTTGAGGCCGAGGATCGCCGTGCCAAGCGGGCTGCCCTCGCTATAAACGTCTAGGTCGCTATCACCGACGATCTCGCGACTGCCGATCAGGAAGGTGCGCTCGGTGCCGAGCACGACCGCGGTGATGAGGGTGCCCGGAGCGACGACCCCGGTCGACTCCGGCGCCTCGCCGACAACTGCGTGCCTGAGCAGTTCGGTGAGCACCCGGATGCGGGCCTCTGTCTTGCCCTGCTCTTCTTTGGCGGCGTGGTAACCGCCGTTCTCCTTGAGGTCACCCTCCTCGCGGGCAGATTCGATCTTCTTGGCGATCTCGGTTCTACCTACGCCGGTGAGTTGGTCAAGCTCGGCGGTCAGGCGGTCGAATGCTTCTTGGGTCAGCCACGTGACCGAGCTTTCGGTAGCCACAGTGTCTCCTCAAACAAGGGAACCGGCCTATGGTGTCGGCCGGTTCGAGATGATCGACCGCGAATAAGTGCGGCCGGGCGAATCTGCCAAGCCTAGGTGAGCCAGCAGCGATAGATCAACCCGGTGACCGCGAGCTCGGTCGTGCGCACCGTCTCGGTGAGGGTTCTGGTGAGCTGTTCAGACGACGGTACGTCAACGACCACCCAGCCGACGATCGCGAACGTCGAGTTCAGCGCGTGAACCGCGCACCGCGCGGGGGTTCCGGGCTGCACCGTGAGAGTCCACGTCACCGACACCTGAGCGTCGCTGAGCACCTCGTGGCCGATGTCTTTCGCTTCGAACTGCGCGGGCGCCTCGAGGAGTCCGCCCCAGACCAGCCACGCCGCGAACACCGCGACGAAGGCTCCGGCGGATGCCACGGCGATCCACCGGGTGCGCCGCGACGATCCCGGCGTTCGGCCGTATCGTGCCGCGAGCGCGGCGGCGGTCTCGGGCGGCACCCCGGACACCACCGTGGAGAGGTGGGACTCAGGATCTGACACGCGCGGCTCCGTTAGGCTCGGTAGCTCAAGGCTATTCGACACGAGGAGTGCGGTGACACGGCGGCTACTAGCGGTGCCCGAATCCGCCTTCACACCCTAAGGACCAGCATGAACCAGTTACTCCAGTGGATCGCCGAAGTCACGCCAACCCCCACACCGATCCCGGTGATCGACGAGGATATGGTCACCCCGGGCGTCGTGGGATTCTTGGTCACATTCCTGATCGCCGTCGCGACTGTGCTGCTGGTCATTGACATGACCCGTCGCATCCGCCGAGTTCGCTACCGCGCCGAAGTTCAGGAGCAGCTCAAGGCAGAGCGCGGTGAAACCGGCGAGACCGACTCGCGGGATTCCAGCTAACCGATGATGGGCGGGTTAACCGCTACCAGCAGGATTCCCGTCCAGTGGCAGAGGAATGCCAGCAGCGTCAGCGAATGGAATATCTCGTGGAACCCGAATACCCCGGGTACGGGGTTCGGGCGCTTGAGCCCGTAAACGACTGCGCCCGCGGTGTAGCACAGGCCCCCAGCGAAGATCAGGGTCATCATGATCCAGTTGGCCTGAAAGAAGTCGACGACGAACATCATCGCTGCCCACCCCAGCAGCACGTAGATCGGGGTGTAGAGCCAACGCGGGGCTCCCACCCAGAACACCCTGAAGCCGATGCCGAGAAGGGCTCCACCCCACACCAGCGAGAGCAGGATGATCGCCTTGTCGGTGGGGAGGCACAGCACCGTGATCGGGGTGTACGAGCCAGCAATGAGCAGGAATATGTTGGAGTGGTCGAAACGCTTCAACAGCACGCGAGCTCGTTCGCTCCAGGTGAAACGGTGGTACAGGGCGGAGATTCCAAAAAGCAGGAGCGAGGATGCCACGAAGATCGCTGAGCTGATCTTGGCAGCAGGTCCGTCGGCGAGCACAATCAACACGGTGCCGAGCACGGCTGCTAGCGGGAAGGTCGCCGCGTGGATCCAGCCTCGCCACGTGGGCTTAACATCCAAAGCCTCGTATTCAATCGAGTCCTCGAGCAGCGGAATGTTCGGGAGGTCGTGTTCGATCTCTTCGGCCGCCTCGGCCGAGGGCAGCTGCGAGTTGGGCGCGGTCATGGCGCCAGTGTACGCTCGCTGGCTCACGGGATGCTGGGCGATCGGTGCACTAGCGTAGGCGTGTGAAAGACCGCGGGAGTCCATGGGGGCGGGGCCTGCTCTACGGTCTGTACCAAAATCGATTGCGTCGTTCAATCGATCGCGATGGCCTTCCTCACCACGTAGCAATGATCATTGACGGTAACCGTCGGTGGGCCCGATTGCGCGAGCTCGAGACCGCAGCCCACGGGCATCGCGCGGGCGCGGCCAAGATGCGCGAGTTCTTGGAGTGGTGTGATGATCTGGGCATCCGGGTGGCGACACTTTACCTGCTCTCTACTGACAACCTCACGGGTCGTTCGTCGACTGAACTCGATGGGCTGTTCCAGATCATTGCCGATCTCGCCGACGAGCTATCGCGGTTTCGCGACTGGCGCATCCAACACGTCGGTTCAACCGATGGGCTTCCCGAATCTCTCGTTCAGCAACTCGAGGCGGCTCAAGCCCGAACCGAGGGCAACTCTGGCTTGCATGTGAATCTCGCCATCGGCTACGGAGGCCGACGCGAGATTGCGGATGCGATGCGCAGCATCGTACAGACGCACGAGTCCGAGGGCGGCGGCATCGATTCCCTCGCCGACCTCCTCACGCCGGAGCTCATCAGCGAGCACCTCTATACCGGAGGGCAACCCGACCCAGATCTCGTCATCCGCACGTCGGGGGAGCAACGAATCAGTGACTTCATGCTCTGGCAGAGCGCTCACAGCGAGCTCTACTTCATGGAGGCACTAGGCCCCGATCTTCGCGAGGTCGACTTCCTCCGTGCACTGCGCGATTTCGCTCGCAGACAGCGCCGCTTCGGGCAGTAGTCCCCGCGAATTCACCTTCCGGTTACACACCCCTCGGTGTGTCGATCGTCGCCCGAAACGTGCAGCACATAGCGTCGAGACATCAGGCACGGCGCCTGGTCGAGACGGCCACGCAAGGAACGTCTCGCGATGTGATTAACACCACATGGCCGTCTAGCAGACTGGATCCGGGTTCGCCCGGGGATGGAGTGCACGTGGCCGACATGACCAACCCGAAGCAGAAGCAGAACCAATCGCAGTCGGGGAGGTCGGTCGTAGCGCAGGCCGAACGCACCTACGTACTCGACACCTCGGTTCTGCTATCTGACCCGAAGGCCGCGTTCCGATTCGCAGAGCACCACGTTGTACTTCCGGTGGTCGTGATCACCGAGCTTGAGGCTAAGAGAAACGACCCCGAGATCGGCTACTTCGCGCGTCAGGCGCTGCGCAATCTCGACGAGTTGCGAGTGCAGCACGAGCGCCTCGACTTCCCCATCTCGGTGGGTGATGGCGGATCGCTGCGCGTTGAGTTAAACCACTCGAACATGTCAGTACTTCCCTCGGGCCTGCAGTTGGGCGACAACGACTCGCGCATTCTCGCGGTTGCCTTGAACCTCGCCAATGAGGGTCTCGCCGTCACTGTCGTTTCCAAGGATCTACCGCTGCGCGTCAAAGCCGCATCGATCGGACTCCCGGCCGAGGAGTACCGCGCAGAACTCGCCGTCGACTCTGGATGGACAGGGCAGGCCGAGCTCGACCTCAGCTCCGATCAGATGGCTCAGCTGTACGACAACGAGAAGCTGCACTCGCGCCTCGTTGAAGACATGCCGATCAACACCGGCCTCATCATCCACTCAGACCGTGGCTCGGCGCTCGGTCGGGTTTCTGGCCGCGGCGAGATGAAGCTCGTGCGCGGAGACCGCGACATTTTCGGCCTGCACGGGCGCAGTGCCGAGCAGCGACTCGCCATCGACCTCCTGCTTGACCCGGAGGTAGGAATCGTCTCACTCGGCGGACGTGCCGGCACCGGCAAGTCGGCTCTTGCCCTGTGCGCCGGGCTTGAAGCGGTTCTCGAGAAGCAACAGCACCGCAAGATCATGGTCTTCCGTCCGCTTTACGCGGTTGGAGGTCAGGAGTTGGGCTTCCTACCGGGGGATGCTGCGGAGAAGATGAACCCCTGGGCCCAAGCGGTCTTCGACACCTTGGGCTCGGTCGTTTCACAGAACGTGCTCGACGAAGTTCTCGAGCGGGGCATCCTCGAAGTCCTCCCTCTGACGCATATTCGCGGGCGCTCACTGCACGATGCGTTCGTTATCGTCGATGAGGCTCAGTCTCTCGAGCGCAACGTGTTGCTTACCGTCTTGAGCAGGATCGGACAGAACTCGCGCGTGGTGCTCACGCACGATGTGGCTCAGCGCGACAACCTGAGGGTCGGGCGGCACGACGGTGTCGCCTCCGTGATCGAGACACTGAAGGGTCATGCGCTGTTTGGACACATCACTCTCACCCGTTCTGAGCGCTCAGCGATCGCTGCACTAGTGACCGAGATGCTGGAGTCGAACGAACTCGCGTGACGAGAAGGCGCTCGCGCCTGATTATTAGTCAGATTGTTACTCGGTACTGAAGGTTCCGCACCCCACGTGCGGGTAGACCACGTAGTCTCGATTGCGTGAGCTGGGTATTTGGGGCCCTAGCCGCCACGCTGGGCCTGATTCTTCTCTGGGGCGTTCTGTCGCCGAGGAGTCAATGGCGCGCCACCATGTCATGGAGTGCCTCGGATCCCCATCGGAGTGAGCCGGGTGGAGCGGCCTACGCGGTTCGACGCTTGATCAGCGGGGCGGGCGTACTAGCCCTGCTTGGCGTAGTCGGGATCGCGTCGGTTTCGGCCGTGGCGAACCAGCCCGGAACGCCGCCGACGACCTCCATCGTCGAACTGCTCTGGGGAAAGCCCGACCCGCGCGTGGTGAATCGCATCGTCGCGCCAGTGGGCGCGGCGCCAGCAGGTCTCGTCGAAACAGAGGTTCTTGCGTATGAGAACGTTGAAGATGACCTCCCGGACTACTACGCGCGGCTCAAAGAGTTTCTTTACCTCGGTTCGGATGAGATCCCGGGCTATGTCGGCACCGTGCCCGACTTTGGGAATGGAGCGTTCGACTTCGCCGAGATCGTGATCAACGTTCGCGGCCCGATACTCTGCATTCCGCGCGCAGTGGTGATGATCGAAACCCCCGAGGCAGTGCAACTTGCCGTCTATTACGGCTTCCCAGATCCTGCCGACGGAAGCGCCCCAGACAACGTGACGCAGTGTGCGACCGACTCCGCGGTGACGGGGTCGCTGTTGATCCCCATTGCATTGCAGACTCCGCTCGGCGAGCGAGCCGTGCAACACCTTGACGGTACGCCGATTCGAGAGGTCTTCAGCCGGGAGGAGTAGGGCTGTGGACGGCTGACCTCTCGCCCCCGCGTTTGTCACTACTCTCGCGCGCATGCCACTTCTCGCTACTCCGCCCGCGCTCGCGCGCCTAGCTCCGTGGGAACTGCCGACCGCGACCGCCCTGATCGTCGTCGCGCTTGCCGTTGTTGGACCGGAGCCTCGTGCACTGCCCCTGGTCTACCTCGCCGCGGTCACCCCTCACCTGTGCAGCGTTGACCTCGCGGTGCGCCGCCTGCCCAACAGAGTGGTGCTTCCCGGTTTCGCGGTGGCCGGGTTCGGTCTGGTAGGGCAGTGGATCATGACTGGCGAGTGGTTGCTCGGTTCTCTCGTGGCGGGGTTGGCCTATTTGCTTTTTCTCCTCGTCCCCGCTTTAGCGGGCGGGATGGGCATGGGGGATGTCAAGCTGGCCGGCGTGCTCGGTGTGTCCGCTGGCCTCGTCGGGCAGACCACAGCGATTGTCTCGCCAGTGACGGCGTTCCTGCTGGGGGGAGTGGTCGCGCTCGTGGCACTGCGCCGGGGCAGGGGCGGGAGCATCCCGTTCGGCCCATTCCTTCTCGCCGGATTCTGGATCGCGGTCGCGCTGAGCTAGCCCGGGTGGGTCATCGACATAACGTCGAGGGCTTTGTCGAGCTGCTGTGTTGTGAGCTCGCCGCGCTCGATGAAGCCTAGGTCGATGACGGCTTCGCGAACGGTGATTCCCTTAGCGACGGAATGCTTGGCGATCTTCGCCGCAGACTCGTAGCCGATCAGCTTGTTGAGGGGCGTGACGATCGCCGGGGATGACTCGGCAAGTGCCCGAGCGCGATCCACATTCGCCTCAAGACCGTCGATCGTCTTGTCGGCCAGGGCCATCGAGGAGTTGGCGAGAAGTCGAATTGACTCCAGCAGCGCAGTACCCATCACCGGGATCGCGACGTTGAGTTCAAAGTTGCCGGATGCCCCTGCCCACGCGATCGTCGCGTCATTGCCGATGATGCGCGCGCACACCATGAGAACCGCCTCGGGCACTACCGGGTTGACCTTGCCCGGCATGATCGACGACCCGGGTTGGAGGTCTGGGATGTGCAGTTCGGCGAGTCCGGTGTTCGGGCCAGAACCCATCCAGCGCAAGTCGTTGCAGATCTTCGTCAGGCTGACGGCGATGACACGCAGGGCACCGGATGCCTCGACCAGACCGTCGCGTGCACCCTGCGCCTCGAAGTGATCCACGGCTTCGGTAATGGGCAGGCCAGAGTCAGCGGCAAGCACGGCGATCACCCGCTGCGGGAATCCGAGCGGCGTGTTGATGCCTGTGCCGGTCGCGGTGCCCCCCAGCGGCACCTCGGCGACCCGCGGGATCGCGGTCTGCACGCGCTCAATGCCCAGGCGAATCTGGCGGGCGTAGCCGGCAAACTCTTGACCTAGCGTGACCGGTGTGGCATCCATGAGGTGGGTGCGGCCGGGCTTTACGGCGTTCTTCCACAGCGTCGCCTTCGCCTCTAGCGATACCGCGAGGTGGTCGAGCGCCGGAATCAGGTCGTTCATCAAGGCACCGGTAACCGCGATGTGAACGCTGGTCGGAAACACATCGTTTGACGACTGCGAGGCGTTCACGTGGTCATTGGGGTGCACCGCAGAGCCGTTGATGTCAGTGGCGAGCCGCGAGAGCACCTCATTCATGTTCATATTCGATGAGGTGCCGCTGCCGGTCTGATAAGTGTCGACCGGGAAGTGCTCGTGGTGCTCACCGGAGATCAGGAGCTCGGCGGCTGACGCGATCGAGTCCGCAATCTGCTGGTCGAGAACGCCAAGCTCGGCATTGACGATTGCGGCGGCTCGCTTGATCCGCGCGAGAGCGATGATCTGGGCACGCTCAAGGCCGGATCCAGAGATAGGAAAGTTCTCCACTGCCCGCTGGGTCTGGGCGCCATACAGAGCGTTTGCCGGAACCCGAACCTCTCCCATGGTGTCGTGCTCGATGCGGTACTCGGGAGTGCTCACGCCTGTGGTGTCCTTGTCTCTGACCTGCGGATTGATCTGCACATGAAGAAGTGGTGGAGGTCAGACCGCGCCCAGAATCACATCGGGAACGGCTCGCCCTTCGAGCAGGCGGTAGTTCGCGCCCACCACGGCCAGCGTACCGGCGGCGACAGCCTCGCTGATCAATTCGGACGCCTCGAGAAGCTCCGCGATCGTATCTCGCAAGTGCTCGCGACCGACCTCCTGCTCGTCGACTGCTGACGGGTCGAGAGCGCCGTGAGATTTGGCCACGCGGTGAATCGCCGGAGTGATCTTCGAGATCATTGTGGTGATGTGCGGGGTAAGCACCGGAGCGTCGGCGCCCTCGGCAGCAATAGCGGCCAGAACTGCGCCGCAGCTGTCGTGACCAAGCACGACGATCAGGGGTACCCCGAGAACGCCGACCGCGTACTCCAAAGAACCGACCACCGAATCGGAAATGATTTGGCCGGCATTGCGCACCACGAACAGGTCACCGATTCCCTTGTCGAAGATGATCTCGGCGGCAAGGCGCGAGTCGCTGCACCCGAAGAGCGCGGTGTGTGGCGCTTGGGCGAGCACGAGCTCTTGGCGACGCTCGACATCCTGTCGAGGATGCTCGGGCTTGCCAGCAACGAACCGCTCGTTGCCGCGCAGCATCTCGTTCCAGGCCTGCGCCGGGGTTCGCTTGGGCGTCACGGGCTCGAAAACTCCGCTGCTATCGCGGCCGCGAGCAGATCGAACTCCTCGACCGGGGCTGTTCCGTGGAGAACGATCGTGCTCTCGTCGGTCGTCACTGACATCGAGTAAGCGAAGTTTCCCGTGCCTGCTCGGTCGCGCTGGTCGAAGACGGTCCAGGTTAACCCGTCAATCGTCGTTGTTCCGGTGGCCTCGGCTCGTTGCAGTACTTCGTCTTCCCACGATGGATTGGCCGCAATGCCCTGATTGAACGCGATGAACTGCTGGCTCGGGGTGATGAAGCCGATGTACCAGGTGGGCACCTGGGTGCGGTTTCCGAATCGTGCCGAGTTGGCTGTCCACGTTTCGGGCAAGGCGGGCACAACGAGGGGTGCGTCGGCGCCGGGCTGAGCCTGCGCGGCGATCGTGGCGAAGTCGATGGGTCCGGCCGTGGGAGGCGCAGGTCTGACCACAACGATCACCAGCACGAGCACTATTGCTAGTGATGCAATGGTCGCGACGACAAGGTTCAGGGGTGTTTGATTCGACCTGTGCCGGCGGGAGGTCTCGGCTTTGCGCGCCGCGGTCTCTTCGGGTGTCTCGGGTCTTCCCAGTTCGGCGACGATCGCCGGTGGTTTGGCCGCCATGGTCAGTCGGTCGCGGCCGAGCGAGCCGCTTCCAACCGTGCCTTTGCGCCCTTGAGCCATTCCTCGCAGCGGGCCGCTAGCGATTCGCCGCGCTCCCAGAGTTCGAGCGACTGCTCGAGGCTGGATGCACCCTGCTCAAGCTCCGCGACAACCTGCATCAGTTCGTCGCGCGCCTGTTCATAGGTAAGGTCAATCACAGGAGTCTTCGCGTCGCTGGCCACGCGTCGATTCTACCCGGCGTCCACCGTCGTGCTGATCCGCCCATCAGAAACAGTGAGTGTCAACGGCGTGCCGGCCGGAGCCTCAGATGCTGAGCGAACCGCACGCCCATCGGAGAGCTGGGCGATCGCGTAGCCGCGGGCTAGGGTGCGCTGTGGAGATAGGGCTCGAAGCTGAGCAGTCAGCTCGGTGACGCGAGTCTGGCTGCGCTCAATTACTCGCTCGACGAGGTCGCGACTTCGGGAAACGTAGCGAGAGAGGTCGTCGGCGCGGGTGTCGACGATCCAGGTTGCGGAGGCGAGCGCGGGTCGTGATCGCAAAGCCTCGAGGCGGTCCACCTCGGTTGACAGGCGCTGGGTGATCCGCAGGCGCAGAGTGGCCCGAGCCTGTTGCACGCGGGCGAGTTCTTCGGCAACGTCGGGCACTACCCGCTTCGCGGCATCCGTCGGGGTGGATGCCCGCAGGTCGGCAACCTCGTCAAGCAGGGGCCGATCCGCCTCGTGCCCGATCGCGGACACCAGCGGAGTCTGGCAGGCCGCTGCCGCGCGCACCAGTTCTTCGTCGCTGAAGACGAGCAGGTTCTGAAAGTCACCGCCGCCCCGGGCGACGATGATGACATCAACCTCGGGGTCTGCGTCGAGAACGCGTAGCGCCGCGATCACCTCGGAGGCCGCGCGGTCACCCTGCACGGCTGCATGGACCACGCGAAACTTTACGGCCGGCCATCGCAATTGGGCGTTGCGGAGTACGTCTTTCTCCGCATCGCTGTCTTTGCCGGTGATGAGTCCAATGCAGCTGGGGAGAAAGGGCAGGGGCTTCTTGTTGTCGAACAGGCCCTCGGCCTTGAGTTTCTGACGCAAACGTTCAAGTCGCTCAAGTAGATCGCCGAGGCCGACATGGCGCATCTCGAAGACCTGCATGGTGAGGGTGCCGCCCTTGACCCAGTAGTTGGGCTTAACGAGCGCGACGACGCGATCGCCCTGCTTCAGGTCGTCAGGGAGCTTCGCCTTGACCGACGACCACACGGTGAACGAGATCGTTGCATCGACCTCGAGGTCCTTGAGCTTTCCGTAGACGTTGCCACTCGAGTTGCCCCACTGGGTGATCTCTCCCTCGACCCACGCTGTTCCGAGCCGCTCGATCCAGCCCTTGATCTTGGCGGAGAGCACGGCCACCGGCCAGGGTGCGTCAACTGTGGGGAGCGCCTCATCCGGTGCCATGAAGCGCCTCCCGTCTCGTTCTGAAGTGACGCGGCCTAGAATTGACTGCGTGAGCACCATCTCGAACGGGCACGTCACGGCGCTAGACGCCCCGCGTATGCCCGCCCTGCGGAACAGGCTAAAGGATACCCCCGTCACCGGTACCAAGCGGGTGCTGCTCGCCGCCCCTAGGGGGTATTGCGCGGGTGTGGACCGGGCCGTTATTGCGGTCGAGAAGGCACTACAGAACTACGGTGCGCCCGTCTATGTGCGCAAGCAGATCGTTCATAACATCCACGTCGTGACAACCCTTGAAAGCAAAGGCGCGATCTTTGTTGACGAGGTCGATGAAGTTCCCGAGGGTTCGCACGTGGTTTTCAGCGCGCACGGAGTGTCTCCAGCCGTAGTGCAGGGTGCTGCTGATCGCAACCTCCAAGCGATCGACGCAACGTGCCCGTTGGTCACCAAGGTGCACCGCGAAGCAGTTCGGTTTGCCCGTGACGACTACGAGATCCTGCTCATCGGGCACCACGGCCACGAGGAAGTCGAGGGCACGATGGGCCATGCTCCCCAGCGCACCACCCTCGTCAACAGTCCGGCAGACGTGCCGAACATCGTGGTGAAGAACCCCGACCACCTAGTCTGGCTTTCGCAGACGACCTTGAGCGTTGACGAGACCATGGAGACCGTTCGGCTGCTGCGCGAACGCTTCCCGAACCTTCAAGATCCTCCCAGCGACGACATCTGCTATGCGACCCAGAACCGTCAGGTCGCGATCAAGAAGGTTGCCGAAGAAGCGCAGTTGGTGATCGTCGTCGGGAGCGCGAACAGTTCCAACACGGTTCGGCTCGTCGACGTTGCCCTCGAGAATGGCGCGGCCGCTGCCTACCGCGTCGACTACGCGAGCGAGATCAAGCAGGAGTGGCTCGATGGGGTTGCGACAATTGGGGTGACGAGCGGGGCATCCGTTCCAGAAGTGCTCGTGCAGGAGGTGCTCGATGACCTTGCTGACGCCGGGTACCTAGATGTCAGTCAGGTGGTCACCGCCGAGGAGGACCTCATGTTCTCGCTGCCCAAGGAGTTGCGAACGGATGCCGCTGGCAACCCCGACGAGCGAGGGCTCGGCGGCCGGGTTCGCAAGCTCGACTGGCAGCAGGACTCATGACCGAGTCCCACCCCACGCCCAGTCCTGAGGCACGCCCCGCACCCCGGTGGGGTGAGTACGCGGATGTGGCGCCGCCCCCGTTGCCCACGCCGCCCGTGGCCGGGGAGCCGCAGTATCCCGAACTGCCGCCCGCGCGCACACGCCGAACGGGAGACATGGTCATTACCGTCGCACTGCTAGTCGTAGGGCTTTACGACGTCATCACCGGCTTCAGTACGTTTGCGAACCTGGCGCCGGTATTCGCTGAGGTGTACGCCCAGCAGGGGATCGGCGAGTTCACTGCCGTTGACGCTGCGGCGACCGCTGGCCTCGTCGTGAACGTTTCGCGCATCACTATCCTGCTGGCGACGATCGCCGTTTCTCTCTCGTTCATCTCGCGGGGCCGACGCGCATTCTGGGTTCCGCTTACTGGCGCAGCCCTTGCTGCTGTCGTGACTCTGATCTGCTTCGCGATCGTCATGGCGAACGACCCCGCATTCACGGCTTATGTCGACACCCTGAGGTAACGATGTCGACGACGCGGGTGGGCGCTCTACCGCGCGACGCCGCCGCGACTATCGCCACGGGGGCATTGTCTCGGGCGGCATGGGTCGTCGCTGCAGTCAGTCTGATCCTCACCATTCCTCCGATCACCGAGTATCTCGTGACTCGCGAGCTGGACCAGCTATTGGCGCCAGCAATCGCGATCCTCGTTGTTCTCGCCGGACTCGCCTCTCTGGGGGCGGTCTTTCCGCGACCGGCGGTTGCCCTGGTCTACTTGGGAGTCGGGGCGGTGCTCGGCATTCTGCTCCAGGTGGTTGTCATTTCGGCTCATCCTGAGGTGCTGAGCGACGCACTCTTCATAATCAACCGCCCGACCGTGAGCCTTGTGCTCGTGGGCGCTGTCGCGTCGAGCGCGTGGATCGGTCTGCTGTGGAACGCTCTGGGCTTCGGAGTCGCGATGGGGTCCAGCGCGATAGTTGCTCTCATTCTGGCTACGCCATTCACCCCCGGCTGGGGAGCCCTCCTCCTGCTCATCGTGATGGGGACCACCTACGCTGCGCTCGCCGGAATTCAGCACTCTAAACGGTCACGCATACCCAACTTCACCGAGCTTGAGCAACGCATGCGAGAAGTCGCTCAAGACGAGCGACTGCGCAGCAGGGTCACGGCCGCGGTGCACGACTCACTCCTGAACGATCTATCGATTCTGATCAATGCGCCTGATGAGCTCGACGAGAGAACCAGAGATCGACTCCGCAGCGACCTCGATACCCTGACCAGCGCAGACTGGCTGCGCGAGACGGCCAATGTTGTAGTCGATGAGCAGGATGCCGCATTGCGCAACGAGATCATGCTCATCGTCAGCGACCTACAGTGGCGAGGCCTTACCGTTCACGTTACGGGCGCGGGACCGGGGATCTACCGGTTGGCTCCCGACGTCGCCACCGCCCTCATCGACGTGACTCGGGCCAGCCTTGAGAACGCCCTCAGGCACTCCGGCGCCGCAGTCGCCGAGATCAACCTCAACTACAGCACGGACGCGGTCACGGTCACGATAACGGACTCCGGGGTCGGCTTTGACCTCGAAGCCGTCCCGCCAGATCGGCTCGGTCTCCGGGCGTCTATTGTGGATCGCGTCGAGTCGGTAGGGGGAGTAGTCAAGATCTGGACTGCTCCGGGGGCCGGCACATCCATCATCATGACTCTGCCCGTGCAGCAGGTCATTGCGACCCACGACGAGGCGACCCGTGCGTCGACCTAACCGATACTTCGGGTCATCAGCGCAGCAGGTTGACCCGCTGAGTTGGTTCACGGGACCGTATGTGCCGCTCGCGTTCGCTGCCTTGATCGCGGTCTTCGCTATCGCTGTGACTCTCCTCACTTGGGGTCAGAGCGAGCTGCCATGGCTACAGTTCGTCGGGGCGGCCTTCTGCGTGACTGCGGCTCTTCTGATCCACGCCTCGACGAGACCGTTCCGGCCGCCGTTGCGCTGGCCGACAGCGGCGCTCGCTCTCGGAATCTCACTGTGTGGTGTGACGATCTCGGCGTACGGTTACGCCGGGTCCGACTTTCCGCTCGAGTTCTGGTGGGGAATCGGTGGGCTTGGGCTCACCATTTTGAGCCTCGCTCCCTACCTTCCCGCACGCCAGATTCTTCTGGTTGGGGGCGTCGCCACAGCGATCACGACCCTGATTACCTTCCTTCTCCTCTACCCGAACTCACAGGGCTGGGGACCAATCACGACGGCCGTGTTCCTCACCTACCCGCTCGTGGCGGCGCTTGCCGCAACGGCGACCTTCTCCTACGTCGTGGTAAGTAGAACGATCCCTCTCATCGAGAGCCGTTCGACACTTGCCCTGCCGCGCGCTGAGGTCAGCGAGGAGGCCTTCGCCGAACACAAGGCCGGCGTCGCGAGACTGACCGCGCGCGCCGTGCCCTTCATCGAGAAGGTAGTGGAGGCTGGCCACATTACGGCCTCGGATAGAGTGCTGGCCGGTCAACTCGCACGCCGAATCCGGGAAGAACTGGTGACTGCGGTTGACATCAGTTGGCTCGACTCGGTGCTCGCCGGCAGGGGCGTGGTCATCGTCGATCCCAACCGGCGAGCGGCTCGCATGAACCACGCTCAGCGTGTCGCCCTGAGCGGACTGATCGAGGCGATTCTCGACATGCCTGAAACGGACCCCGGATCTGTCCTGCTGGAATTGCGACCCGCAGCAGACGGTGCGACCGCGGTAGCTGTGAGTCTCGACGTTGATCTTCCCGAGGGTCCTCGTATCATGCACCTGGCGCCGTACTACCTGACCCTAAAGACGGCAGTGCGCGATCTCGCGATTGGGCGCAAGGGTCTCTCGTTCACAGTTGGCTCTGACGAGAGCCGGAGCTAGTTGCCGGAGTGTCCTGCGGATCCGAGCTCCCGGGTCGCCTCGACAACGCGAGCGGCCATTGCCGACTCGGCGATCTTGCCCCACGCGCGCGGGTCGTACACCTTCTTGTTGCCGACCTCGCCGTCGACCTTCAGCACACCGTCGTAGTTTCGGAACATGGTGTCGGCGACCGAACGGGTGAACGCGTACTGGGTATCGGTGTCGATGTTCATCTTTACGACCCCGTTCGCTACAGCCGTAGCGATCTCCTCAGGACTCGAACCCGAGCCGCCGTGGAAGACGAGGTCGAGCGGGTGGGCAGCCGTGCCGTACTTCTTCTGTAGGCCCGCCTGAATCGTTCCGAGCAGTTCGGGCTGGAGCTTGACGTTGCCAGGCTTGTACACCCCGTGCACGTTGCCGAAGGTGAGTGCGGCCATGTACCGGCCCTGCTCGCCGAGCCCGAGAGCCTCAACCGTTGAGATCGCGTCTTCGAGGGTTGTGTACAGGTGCTCGTTGATGTCGTGGCTCACGCCATCCTCCTCCCCCCCAACCACGCCGATCTCGACCTCAAGAATCGCATTGATGGCTTTCATGCGTGGCAGAAGGCTCTGCGCGATCTCGAGATTCTCCGCGAGCGGAACCGCCGAGCCGTCCCACATGTGCGACTGGAAGATCGGGTTGCGCCCCGCCTTTACCTCCGCTTCGGACGCGGCGATCAGCGGCAGCACGAAGCCGTCGAGGGCGTCCTTCGGGCAGTGGTCAGTGTGCAGCGCAACCGTGACCGGGTAGTTTTTGGCGACCTCGGTCGCGAAAGCGGCAAACGCTAAAGCGCCGGATGCCCGTGCCTTTACGCTCTGCCCGGCAAAGAAATCCGCGCCGCCCGTTGTCACCTGAATGATCCCGTCGGACCCCGCCTCGGTGAGCCCCTGAAGAACCGCGTTGATCGTCGACGACGACGAGACGTTAATCGCGGGGTAGGCGAATCCGCGACTCTTGGCCTTGTCGAGCATTTCTGCGTACTGGTCGGGGGTTGCAACAGGCATCGCGAGCGTCTCCTAAAAAGTTCGTCGCACGGGCGGTCGACCCGGCGCCTCAGTCTATTGAAAGCGCCGGGCGTTCCTCGATGGTCCTGAAGACGGATGGTGGAATCCGCGCGATAGGCTGAGCGGGCGCTGACCACCACCGGCGCGTCCCCCGTTGAAACCACGAAAAAGGACGCCCACGGTGACCACAGAATCTGGCACGCTCTTTCACCATCCCGATCGCAACCTCGCGCTGGAGCTCGTGAGGGCAACCGAGGCCGCAGCGATTAGGGCAGTCCCATTCATCGGCAAAGGTGACAAGCTCGGCGCAGACCGGGCGGCAGTGGATGCGATGCGCACCTTTCTGGGCACCGTTGACTTTGATGGGCTCGTTGTCATCGGCGAGGGTGAGAAAGACAACGCGCCGATGCTCTTCAACGGCGAGCTGGTCGGCACCGGTCGCGGCCCAGCGTGCGATATCGCGGTCGACCCGATCGACGGCACTTCGCTGACCGCGGCCGGGCGCCAGAATGCGATATCCATGATTGCCGTGTCCGATCGCGGAACAATGCTCGACGCATCCTCGGTCTTCTACATGGACAAGATCGTCACTGGTGCCGAGGGGAAGGGTGTCATTGACATCCGGTTGCCGATCGGGGAGAACATCCGCGCGTTCGCGAAGGCGAAGGGCAAGTCGGTCGGTGAGATCGTCGTCGCCGTTCTCGACCGACCACGTCACGCCGCCCTGATCGACGACATCCGTGCCACTGGAGCAGGCACCCGGCTCATGCTTGACGGTGATGTCGCGGGCGGCATCAACGCCGCGCTCTATGGAACACGCATCGATATGTGCGTCGGGGTCGGTGGCAGCCCAGAAGGTGTCGCGACTGCGTGCGCGATCAAGGCATTGGGCGGCGAGATCCAGACGATTCTGGCCCCGAGGGACGATGAGGAACGCGCCCGTGGCGAGGCCGCCGGACTGCTGTTCGACCACGTGTACGACTCAGACAGTCTCGTGCGCAGCAACAACACCTTCTTCGTGGCGACCGGCGTAACCGATGGCGGTTTGGTCGCTGGCGTGAAGCGATTGGGCCCGATCATCCGGACCGAATCCATCGTTCTCCGGTCGCACTCGGGAACGATCCGGCGCGTTGCGGCCGATCACCTCGCTGAGAAGTGGTTGGACTAGGCGAGCTTCTTCTTTGACGGTTCTTCCACGCTCGGTGCGAGCCCAGTCTCGAGGTCGGGTCGCGCGACACCGTCGAGCTCGTCGAGAAACGCGAGTTCCAGTTCGACCGCGGTGAGTTGCTTGGGAGTCTGCTCGATCACCTGCGCCTCCCCGATGATCTTCGACTCGTCGAGAGCATTGAGCTTGCGTGCGGTCACAAGTACGCGGGTCTCCAGCGAATTTGCAAACTGGTTGTACGCCCCGACAGTGTTGTCGATCGAGCGACGGAGTTTGTCGGCGTGCTCAGAGAGCAACGCGAGGCGCCCGTACAGTTCCTTGCTCAGGTCGAAAAGAGTCTTAGCTTGATCGGTCAGAACGTCCTGCTGCCACGAGAACGCGACGGTCTTCAGCACTGACCACAGCGTCACGGGTGAAGCGAGCGCCACCCGCTTGCCGAATGCGTAGTCCATGATCGCGGGGTCTGCTTCAAGCGCGGATGACACGAGCGACTCACTCGGGATGAAGGCGATGACAAGTTCGGGGGAGGCGTCGAGCCCGGCCCAGTACGCCTTGCTCGCGAGGGTGTCGATGTGGTTGCGTAGAACCTTGACGTGCTGCTTGATGAGCGCCTCGCGCTTCGCGCCCTCTTCGCCAGTCGCCGTCACCGCGATCTGGCTCGCCTCAAGGTAGGCACTGAATGGAACCTTCGCGTCGACGGCGATGTTCTTGCCGCCGGGGAGGTGGATGACCATGTCGGGTCGACCGGCTCCGGCATCCGAACTGATGCTCGACTGCACATCGAAATCGACACGCTCGATCAGGCCCGCCGCCTGCACGACATTGCGCAGTTGAGTCTCA
>JANOED010000050.1:0-3807 GCA_031413035.1 Leifsonia sp.
CGGGTAGGGCGGCCGGTTCGGCGCCGGATCGATGCCAACCAGCGCTGAGACGAACAGGTAGCCGGTGAGCAAGAAGTGCACGATCATCCACTGGTGGCCAATGTGGTTGGTGGTCGCCCAGCCGAAGATCGGAGTGTAATAGAACAGCCACAGCGACCCGGTGAAGAGGCCGGCTGCCACCAGCGGGTTGCTGAGAACGCCGAAATATCTCGAGTGCACGAGCAGCATGATCCACTCGCGGGGACCCCGGCTGCCGTCGGTGCGCTTAGCGATCGCACGTAGCGCGAGCGTGATGGGAGCCCCCGGCACCAGCAGAATCGGCACGACCATCCCGAGCGCCATGTGCGCGAGCATGTGCGAGGAAAACAGGTAGCTCTCGTAAAGGTTTACGCCGCCGTTGGTGATGTAGAACAGCACGAGCATTCCCGCGACCCAGGATGCGGTGCGGTACCAGGCCCACGAGTCGCCTCGACGACGCAGGCGGAGGGCTCCCCAGACGTAGAACAGAATGCCGAACGCGCACACCAGAACCCAGATGAGGTCGAACTCCCAAAGCGACACGAGGTTCTCGAACGACACCGGTGGGGGCAGCGGGCGGCCCGTCAGAATCTCTGCCGGGGTCGGATCCGCGGTATCGATCGCGGGTACCTCCGGCAAGGGGGTGGGCGTTCTGGCCAGGGCAGCGGCCACGCCTGACGCGATGCCCATGAACGCGAGTTCTGCGGCGGCAACCACCCAGAACAGGTTTCTAGCGTTCGGCTGCTGGGAGCGGGTCATCCGGTCTATGAAGAACCGCCGCTGTGCTGCGCCGAACAAGCCCAGCGCCAGCAGGGCAGCGACCTTAGTCAGCACGAGGATGCCGTACGGGCTAGCCAGGTTCGCCCAGTCATCGACGCGGATCGCCGCACTCACGTAGCCGCTCACCGCAACCACCACGAAGCTCACGAGCGCGAGCGTCGAGTAGCGCTTCAAGACCACAACGAGCCGCTCGGTGCCGAGGGTGGGCTTGAGAAGCACCAAGGTAACTAGGCCACCCAACCAGACTGCTGAGAACAGCACGTGCAGAAACAGCGCGCTCGTCGCTGCATCGTGGTCAGCCGTGCCGCCTTGGTGGCCCTGAAGCGTCAGCGGCGCGAGACCAACGACCGCAAGGACTGCCACGAATACCAATGCCGTCTGATTTCGAACAGCGAAGCACAGCACCGTTACCGCCGCTGCCGCCAGCGTAGTAATCAGCCAGGCCTGCCCGAGTTCGGTACTGGTGAGGAAGGTTGCCAGCACGTCACCAAAGGCGTCATCGAACGCCAAGGGCTGGTTGAGTACCAGCAGGAAGGTGAAGAGACCGGCGGCAGCGGCAGCCACCGTCCAGAGCGCGGCTCCCGCGGCCGCGATGTCGAGGGCGCGGGCAAACTCAGGCTTACTCGCATCGAGCGCGAATAGCGCTAGGACGAGTGCGCCCAGTGCCACCGCTCCCCCGAGGTTCACCAGAAGCTTCGAGACCGGCAGCCCGTAGCGCACGACCTCCCCCGGGTCGAGGGCGAGCGGAGCAGCACCGCCACCGAACACCAACCCGGCGAACACTGCGGCGAGCGCCGCGAGCAGAAGTATCCCCGGGGCGATGAATATCAGGCGGCGGGGCACACTACGAGCCTATGCGGCGGCACCTGAGCGAACGACGAAGGGCGACGACCATCACGGTCGCCGCCCATACGTTGTGGTGCGGAGGTTACTTGGCCGCAGCCTTCAGCTTGCTGCCGGCTGAAACCTTCACGCCGTAGCTCGCCTTGATCTGAATGGCTTCACCGGTCTGGGGGTTACGTCCCGCACGGGCCGCACGGTGGGTGCGCTCAACCGAGAGCCACCCAGGGATCGACACCTTCGTGCCTTCGCCGACCGACGTGGCCAGCACGGCGAACATGGCGTCAACAACGCCACTGACGACAACCTGGCTCTGGCCAGACTCTGCGGCAACGGCCGCGACGAACTCGGTACGGTTTAGTGACTTATCAGCCATGGGATGTCCTCCTCGGACGTGATGCAGTTATAGGTGAAGCGGGTGCAGCGCCTGAAATCTACCAGCTTGACTTGGTAATGCCCGGCAATTCACCCCGGTGAGCCATATCGCGGAATCGAACCCGCGAAACACCGAACTGCGAGAGGAAACCGCGCGGACGGCCGTCGATCGCGTCGCGACCACGTACGCGCACCGGCGAAGCGTTGCGGGGAAGCTTCTGCAGGCCGAGGCGTGCAGCGTCGCGGGACTCGTCGGTACCGTTCGGGTCGACGAGTGCCTTCTTCAGCTCGAGGCGCTTCGCGGAGTAGCGGGCCACGATGACCTTACGCTGCTCGTTCTTGGCAATCTTGCTCTTCTTGGCCATGTGTTAGCGCTCCTCGCGGAATTCGACGTGCTGGCGGATCACCGGGTCGTACTTCTTCAGCACGAGGCGATCGGGGTTGTTGCGACGGTTCTTCTTCGTCACGTAGGTGTAGCCCGTTCCTGCGGTCGAACGGAGCTTGATGATGGGGCGAACGTCTTGCTGCTTAGCCATTAGATCTTCTCCCCACGGGCAAGAATGTCCTTGACCACGGACTCGATGCCACGAGCGTCGATCACCTTGATGCCCTTGGCGGACAGCGTCAGCGTGACGTTACGGCGCAGCGAAGGCACGTAGTAGGTCTTCTTCTGGATGTTCGGGTCGAAACGACGCTTGGTGCGCCGGTGCGAGTGCGAAATTGCGTGGCCAAAGCCGGGAACGGCTCCGGTCACCTGGCAGGTTGCTGCCATGGGTGTACTCCTGTTCTGGTTACCGTAGGGCTGCCCGGTTAGGGGATGCTCTACCCAAGATCACTTGTCGGCACGCCTTGATCCCCGGCTAGCTTTTTCAAGCACAGACTGGGGAGGCATACGTGCGGGCGGAAATGCCCAGCCTGTAGATACTACGTGGGCAGCGGACCCCTCGCAACACGCGGCCGGCATGGGACAATCGGCGCATGCGCATTGGATACGCCGTCGGTTACTGGAAGAGCGGCCCCCCGAAGGGCGCCCTCAAGGCGATCCGCACCGCAGAGCGGCTCGGCTACGAGTCGGTCTGGACCGCCGAGGCGTACGGCTCCGACGCGTTCACCCCGCTCGCGTGGTGGGGCTCGCACACCCGCCGGGTGAAGCTCGGCACCGGCATCGCCCAACTCTCCGCCCGCACACCAACCGCCGCCGCGATGGCCGCTCTCAGCCTCGATCACCTCTCGGGCGGGCGCGTGATTCTCGGCGTCGGGGCATCCGGTCCGCAGGTAGTCGAGGGGTGGTACGGCCAGCCGTACCCAAAACCGCTCGCCCGCACGCGTGAGTACATCGACATCGTGCGACAGGTGCTCGAGCGCGAGCATCCGGTGACCTCGGCCGGTCCGCACTACCCGCTGCCGTACGACGGGGCGGATGCCACGGGCTTCGGCAAACCGCTGCGCTCGACCGTGCACCCGCTGCGCGCCAACCTGCCGATCTACCTCGCCGCAGAGGGACCCAAGAACGTCGCCCTCTCGGCGGAGATTGCCGATGGCTGGCTACCGTTCCTGTTCTCGCCGAAGGCCGATGCCGAGGCACGAGCACAGCTTGAGGAGGGCTTCGCGCTGCGTTCGCCCGAGCGCTCGCCGCGCGAGCAGTTCGAGGTTGCGCTGCAGCTTGCCGTAGTGCCCCACCCGGATGTCGAGAAGGCCGCCGACATGGTGCGCCCGGTGATCGCGCTCTACGTCGGCGGCATGGGGGCGAAGGGCGCGAACTACCACCGCAACGTGATCGACCGGCTGGGCTAC
>JANOED010000051.1:0-3644 GCA_031413035.1 Leifsonia sp.
TGCGACGGGTACCGCACCGTGCCCGTAGGCATTCGCCTTGACGACGACCATCGCGGCGACATCCCCGCTTGCCGCCCTGAGAACGCCGAGGTTGCTAGCTACCGCGTCGAGATCGATTACCGCTTCGCGCATGAGGCTCAGGCCTCCGCAATGACGTACGCGATGGCAATGCCCGCGTCGTGGGTCATGGAGAGGTGAATCGCAGTTATCCCCCGAGCCACTGCAATCGCGCGGGTGGCATCGTGCAGTTCGATCGAGGGGTTTCCGAGACCATCGTTGATCACGCGCATGTCGTGCCACTGAACGCCCGTGGAGTCGCCCAGCGCCTTGATCAATGCTTCCTTCGCCGCGAACCGTCCGGCGAGTGAGCGCAGCGGCATTGGCTTGCCGTCCTTCAGTTGCTCGCTTTCGGCGAACAGGCGGGAGATCAGCGTCGGCGTTCGCTGAAGGGCGCGTTCAAACCGTGCGAGGTCAACGACATCGACGCCGATCCCGACGATCATCCGGACACCCGCGCCTATTCCACCGTGACGGACTTCGCCAGGTTGCGCGGCTGGTCGACGTCGAGTCCCTTGGCCGACGCGAGTTCCATCGCGAAGATGTGCAGCGGCACGACCGTCAACAGAGGCTCGAACATGCTGCCGGCGAGCGGGATGGGGATGACCTCGTCGGCGAACGGTAGCACTGCGGCATCCCCCTTCTCGGCGATCGCGATGACCCGGGCGCCGCGAGCGCGAATCTCCTGGATGTTGGAGACCACTTTGGGGTGCAGCGAGTTCGGGTCGCGCGGGCTCGGTACGATCACGATGACAGCCTGGCCGGGCTCGATCAGGGCGATCGGTCCGTGCTTGAGCTCGCCGGCCGCGAAGCCTTCTGCATGAATATAGGCGAGCTCCTTGAGCTTGAGGGCACCCTCAAGGGCTACCGGGAAGCCGACATTGCGACCGAGGAAGAGCACCGACTGAGTGTCCGTCATCCAGTGCGCGAGCTGACCGATCTCCGCCTGCGAGACCGCAAGCACCTCGGCGATCTTCTCGGGGATCGCTTGCAGCTCGACGACGTTCGCCCGGATCGCGTCATCCGTCAAGGTGCCGCGCACCGAGGCCAGGTGCAGCCCGATCAGGTAGAGCGCCGTCACCTGGGCGACGAAGGCCTTGGTGGATGCCACGGCCACCTCGGGCCCGGCGTGCGTGTACACCACCGCATCTGACTCACGCGGAATGGTGGCACCCTGCGTATTGCAGACCGAGAGCACGTGGGCTCCCGCCGCGGTAGCGTGCTGCACGGCCACGAGGGTGTCCATCGTCTCGCCAGACTGGCTGATCGAGATCACCAGAGTCTTGGGGGTGAGAATCGGGTCGCGGTAGCGGAACTCGTGCGAGAGCTCGACGTCAACGGGGATGCGCGACCACTGCTCGATCGCGTATCTGCCGAGCATCCCGGCGTAGGCCGCGGTACCGCACGCGATGATGACGATACGGTCGATGCCCGCGAGAACGTCGTCGCCGATCGGCTCGAGTTCGGGCATCCTTACCAGGCCATCGTGCACCCGGCCGAGGATCGTGTTCGCGACGGCGTCGGGTTCCTCGCTGATCTCCTTCGCCATGAAGCTCGACCAGCCGCCCTTCTCGCTGGCGCTGGCGTCCCACGCGACGTCGAACTCCTCGGTGGCTACCGGGTTGCCGTCGAAGTCGATGACCTCGACCGAGTCGGTGCGGATCGTCACGATCTGGTCTTGACCGATCGCGACAGCGCGTCGTGTGAACTCGACGAACGCGGCAACGTCAGATCCGAGAAAGTTCTCGCCATCCCCGAGCCCAATCACGAGGGGGGAGTTGCGGCGCGCGCCGACGACCACGCCGGGCTGTTCCTCGTGCATCACGAGCAGGGTGAATGCGCCATGCAGTCGCGCGACCACTGTGCGCAACGCCTCAGTGAGGTCGCCGGAGGCAAGGTATGCGTCGCCGACGAGGAGAGCCGCGACCTCGGTGTCCGTCTCGCTGGTGAACGTCGCGCCCTTGTCGAGTAGCTCTTGCCTCAGTTCGGCGAAGTTTTCGATAATGCCGTTATGAATGAGCGCGAGCTTGCCGTCGGCGCTGAGTTGCGGGTGCGCGTTGCGGTCAGTTGGGCCACCGTGGGTCGCCCACCGAGTGTGCCCGATCCCCGTGGCGCCATTTCCCAAGGGGCGATCCTCGAGGTCATCGACGAGAACCTGTAGCTTGCCAGCCCGCTTACGCGAACCCATGTGCCCATCCGTGTCGATAACAGCAATGCCAGCGGAGTCGTACCCGCGGTACTCCAGCCGCTTCAGGCCACCGAGAAGCACCTCAATACTCTTGTTGTCCCCGACATAGCCCACGATTCCACACATGCACTCGATTGTAGGCGCGGATTCTTGGGGCTCCCCCTCGCAGCTAGGATTCAACGGTGTCAGACGCCCCTCCGACCTCCGGTCATCTCTCGCCCTTCCTTGAGTTGGATCGACGTGACTGGGCAGCGCTCGCGCCAAGTATGACCGCCCCCCTCACCCAGATTGAGCTCGTGGAGTTGCGCGGACTCGGCGAGACTCTTGACGTCGTCGAGGTAGAAGAGGTGTACCTGCCGCTGAGCCGCCTCCTCAGCCTCTACGCCGAAGGTGCGCAGAAGCTCCACGAGGTAACGACGACTTTTCTGGGTCAGAAGGCTGCCGGCACCCCCTTCGTCATCGGGATTGCGGGCTCGGTCGCCGTCGGCAAGTCGACGGTGTCCCGCCTGCTACGAGAACTCCTGACTCGCTGGGAGGGAACCCCGCGGGTTGAGCTCGTGACGACAGACGGGTTTCTGTTTCCCAACGCGGAGTTGGAGCGCCGAGGCATCCTCGATCGCAAGGGGTTTCCCGAGAGCTATGACCGGCGCGCCCTGCTGCGGTTCGTGAGTTTGGTCAAGAGCGGTGCCCGCGAGGTGCGTGCTCCCTTCTACTCGCATCTGGCCTATGACATCGTTCCCGACGCCGAGATCACGGTGCATGCCCCCGACGTATTGATCGTGGAGGGCCTCAACGTGCTTCAGCCTCCAGCGCCCGGCCGTCGACTGGCGGTCAGCGATCTGTTCGACTTCACGATCTATGTGGATGCCCGAACCAACGACATCGCGCGCTGGTACGAGGAGCGCTTTCTGGGACTCCAACAGGGCGCCTTCGCGAACCCGCTGTCGTACTTTCACCGCTACTCAACGCTCAGCGCGGACGAGGCTCGGGCTCGGGCCGCCGAGATCTGGAAGGCGATCAACGAGCCGAATCTCGTTCAGAATATCCTGCCGACCAGGCCTCGAGCCTCGCTCGTGCTGCGCAAGGACTCCGACCACACTGTCTCGAGCGTGCTGCTGCGAAAGACCTAGCGCTACCGACTTAGAGAGCGAGCCGTTCCCGCACGATGTCTGCGAGTTCGTGCGCGACACGATCGGCAGTTGTCTGATCCTCGGCCTCAACCATCACGCGCACCATCGGCTCAGTGCCAGAAGGGCGAAGCAGCACTCGCCCTGTGTCGCCGAGAGCGGTTTCGGCCTCAGCTACCGCGGCGGCGATCATCGCGTCTGCGCCAAGCGCCCTGTGGTCGACTTCCCGCACGTTCACGAGTATCTGCGGGTAGACCGCCATCACGGTCGCG
>JANOED010000052.1:0-4337 GCA_031413035.1 Leifsonia sp.
CGTGGTCGCGATCGCTGCGCCCGCAGAAACGACGGTCGAGTTTATGGAGCGATTCGCTGACGGCTTGCGTGAGGGTTGCACCGAGTTGGCGACGGGCTGCGGGGTGGTCGGTGGCGACCTCTCCGTGTCGCCGACCCTGACCATCGCGGTTACCGCGTTTGGCGATCTCGAAGGGCGACCTCCGGTGCTGCGGTCGGGCGCGCGCATCGGTGACGTGGTCGCCGTGTCCGGTGCGCTCGGACTCGCGGGGGAGGGGCTGCGCCTGCTCTTCAGCCGGGCCGCCGTCGACGGGCGTCCGGATGCCCCAGCCGCCGCCGAGCTCGAGCGCGAGCATCCCGTGCCCATAGCCGCCCAACTCAGGCCGCACCCGCCCATTGCGGACGGCCGAGCCGCCGCAATCGCGGGCGCTACCGCGATGCTCGACCTCAGCGACGGGCTCGCGATCGACTCCCGCCGGCTGGCGCGCGCAAGCGGGGTCGCGATCGACTTCGTGGCGCTCACCGGGCCCTCGCTCACCCCAGCCGAGCTGACCGGCGGTGAGGACCACTCGTTGCTCGCGACCTTCCCCCCGGGGGTCGCGCTGCCGGGCGGGTTTAGGCCGATCGGCGTAGTCATTGCCGCCGACGGAGCCGAGGTCGCCGGCGACTCCGCAAGCGTGCTCGTCGAGGGCGTTCCCTTCGAAGGTCGTGGCGGGTGGGACCCCTACGCGGCAACCGGCGGCTGGGATGGCGGCGCTGGCTAGCGCCAGAACTGGAACAGCCCGTATCCCGACCCGATGAGTATCCCGGGAACGCCGAGCAGGTTGGTGACTGCAAGGATCGCCCCGAAGAATGCCTCGTTGATCGCTGGTATCCAGAGCAGCCCGAAGAGAATCAGGATCGCGAACGGCGCCACACGCGCCGCACCCGCTAGCCAGGTGTTCGGAAGGTAGGGCTCGATGATCCCGAACCCGTCGAGCCCGGGCACCGGGAGCAGGTTAAGCACAGTCGCGGTCACCTGAAGGAACAAAAGGAACGCCAGTGCGGCCCAGAACTCGTACTGTTCGGTGCGGAATCCAAGCCCGATCGCGATCGCCAGCACGATGGCTATCGCGAGGTTGGTTAGCGGCCCCGCAGCCGAGACAGCACTGCGGGCGGCCTTAGTGCGCAGCGCCCGCTGGTCGATGAACACCGCGCCGCCGGGCAAGCCGATTCCGCCGAGCAGCACGAACACGAGAGGCAGCACGATGCTGAACACCGGGTGCGTGTATTTGAGCGGGTCAAGCGTAAGGTACCCGCGATAGGCGACCGAAGTATCCCCGTTGCGATAGGCGACGAGGGCGTGCGCGAACTCGTGCAAGCAGAGCGTGATGACCCACGCGGCGAGGATGAACACGAACGCGACCGGGCCTGCGGCACCGGCACCACCGATGCCGGCAAACAGCGCCCACCCCGAGAGCAGTGCGACGGCGACTAGCCCCAGGAAGATCGGGCTAGGTCGGCGCGAGACGGTGGTGGTTTCGGCTTCGGTCACAACGCTCCCTTGAGTTCTAGCCAGTACAGCGCGGTATCGCCGTAGTCTTTGCGGCGGTCGAGTTCGAGCCCGTCCGGCCATTCGGGCGCCGGGGTGCGGCTGCTGCGCTCGAGCACGACCACTGCGCCGGGGGAGAGGCGGGGCACGAGCGCCTCGAGATTGTGCGTGAGTTCGGCGAGTCCCATGTCATACGGCGGGTCGATGAACACCAGATCCCAGAACGCGCGGGCGGATGCCACGAACGCCTGCACCGGCTGCCCCGAGGTCTCAATCACGGGGCGTTCGCCCTTCGGCGCCTGCTTCAGGATCGACGCGGCGTTCTGCTTCGCCACGGCGATCACGCGGTCGACGAGGGTCACGTGCACCGCCCCGCGTGATGCAGCCTCCAGACCGAGGGCGCCGGAGCCGGCGTAGAGGTCGAGCACACGCATCCCCTTGATCGCATCGCGCGCGTCAAGGGCGGAGAAAATCGCCTCACGCACCCGGTCGCTGGTCGGCCTCGTGCCGTAGCCCGGCACTGCGAGCCGGAGCGATCCGGCGAACCCGGCGATGATGCGTGTCACTCGCCCAACGCTATCGCTCGCTGAGGCTCTCGAAGCGCCCACGCTCCCTGAGGTTCTCGAAGGGGCCCTCGAAGCGCCCCCGCTCCCTGAGGCTCTCGAAGGGGCTCTCGAAGCCAACCCCCCGCCATCGCACCCCGGCGTTAGCCTTGAAAGGTGGCATCCCCCGGTCTGAATCCACTCGACGTGAAGCTCAGCGTGCCGCTCGGCGGCCGCACCGCTGCCGCGTTCGCGAAGGGTCTCGGGCTGCACACGGTCGGCGACCTGCTCAGCCACTACCCGCGCCGCTACGCTCGCCGCGGCGAACTCACCGCGCTGAGTCAGCTGCCCGTCGACGAGAACGTGACTATTGTCGCCGAGGTGCTCGAGGTGCGGTCCCGCTCGATGCAGGCGCGCAAGGGGTCGATACTCGAGGTGAAAATCGGCGATGGCCGGGGCATCCTGACGCTCACCTTCTTCAACCAGGCGTGGCGCGCGAACGAGCTGAAGCCGGGCGTGCGCGGCATCTTCGCGGGCAAGGTCGGCGACTATCGCGGAACCCTCCAGCTCGCCCACCCCGACTACGAACTGTTCGAGGCGGATGACGCCAATCTCGCCGACCCCGCCGCAGCCCGGGCCTGGGCCGAGCTGCCGATCCCGATCTACCCGGCGACGTCGACCGTGGCGAGCTGGCAGCTGGCCAAGTCGATCGCGCTCGTTCTCGACACCCTGCCGCCGATCGACGACCCGGTTCCGGATGCCGTGCGCTCAGCCCGCTCTCTGATACCGTTCGGGCGCGCTCTCGAACTCGTGCACCGGCCGCAGTCCGACGCGGACTGGGGCGCCGCTCGCGCGGCCCTCCGCTTTCAGGAGGCGTTCGTGTTGCAGGCCGCGCTGTTGCAGCAGCGGCAGAAGCTGCGGTCGGTTGCTGCGGTTGTGCGCGAACCCGGTCCGATTCTCGCGGGCTTCGACGAGACCCTGCCGTTCACGCTAACCGGCGACCAGCGGACCGTCGGTGGCGCGATTGCGGAGGATCTCACCGCGGCAGTTCCCATGAACCGGCTGATTCAGGGCGAGGTCGGTTCGGGCAAGACGCTGGTCGCGCTGCGGGCGATGCTTGCGGTGGCCGAGTCGGGCGGGCAGTCGGCGCTGCTCGCACCCACCGAGGTGCTCGCGCACCAACACCTACGCTCGATCGTTGCGACGCTCGGGCCCGACCTCGCCGCGCGCCTGCGACCGACCCTGCTCACCGGCCAACTGCCGGTGGCCCTGAGGCGAAAGGCTCTGCTCGCCGCCGTGTCAGGGTCGGCACACATCGTCGTTGGCACTCACGCCCTCCTCAGCGACAACGTCGAGTTCTTCGACCTCGGGCTTGTCGTCGTCGACGAGCAACATCGATTCGGTGTTGACCAGCGTGAGGCGCTCCGGCTCAAGGGAACGAAGCCTCCGCACGTTCTCGTGCTGACGGCCACCCCGATCCCGCGCACGGTCGCGATGACGGTCTTCGGCGACCTCGACATCTCGTCGATTGCCGAGCTGCCCGCCGGGCGGTCACCGATCGCCAGTCACGTGGTTCCGCTGGCCGAGAAGCCCGGCTGGATGACTCGCGTCTGGGAGCGCGTCGCCGAAGAACTGGCGCAGGGTCGACAGGCGTTCGTGGTGTGTCCGGCAATTGATGCGTCGCGGGGCGAAGTCGGTGATCCGGTGGTCGAGGTCGTCGAGACCAAGGCCAAGGTCAACAACGTCACCGAGACGCTCGGCGAACTGCGCGCAAACCCGGCTCTGGCAGGTCGCCGTATCGAGGCCTTGCACGGGCGCCTCCCCGGCGACGAGAAGGACGCCCTGATGCGCGCCTTCGCCGCGGGCGAGATCGATGTGCTGGTTGCGACGACGGTGATCGAGGTCGGGGTCGATGTGCCGAACGCCTCAGCCATGGTCATCCTCGACGCCGACCGGTTCGGTGTCTCCCAGTTGCATCAGTTGCGAGGACGGGTGGGTCGAGGATCCGTACCCGGCGTGTGCCTGTTTGTCACGGCGGCGGAGGAGGGCACTCTCGCTCGCGAGCGGGTTGAGGCGGTGGCATCCACTCTCGATGGGTTCGAGCTGGCCAACCGCGATCTGGAGTTGCGTCAGGAGGGTGACGTGCTCGGCAGCGTGCAGTCGGGTGGCCGCTCGAGCCTGCGGCTGTTGCGGGTCGCCAACGACGGTGACCTGATTGCCGAAGCTCGCGAGGTTGCGGCGGGTCTGCTTCAGGATGACCCGGCTCTCGAGACTCACCCGGCACTA
>JANOED010000053.1:0-2730 GCA_031413035.1 Leifsonia sp.
GTGTGTTGGGCAGCGGCGGCAGCAGCATGTCGGCCGCATCGGCGCAGCGCGCCACGAGGCCTTTCGCGTCGAACGGCAGGTCAGCGCGCGCCACGCCGCCGATCAGGTGCTCGGCCAGGCGCTCGGGCGGCAGGGCTTCGACGACGAACCGACTGCGTCGCTCGACCTGCGCCACCAGGAAGACGTCATGCGGATCGCGCGGTCCCTGGCCGCGGAGGGTCGCGCCGTCGTCGTGGTCGTGCACGACCTGTCCCTTGCGAGTGCGTACGCCGACCGGATGGCACTGGTCGCTGGAGGCCGCCTCGAGGCAGTTGGCTCGCCCGCTGAGGTGCTCACCGAAGAGCGCGTCGAGCGCGTGTACGGCCTGCCGGTCGAGCTCCACCTCGTGGGCGGTCGACCCGTAGTTGTGCCCACCCGCCCGACGTAAGCTAGTGCGGTGGACTGGCTGATCTTCTTAGGGATAGCTGCGGTGCTCATTGCGCTGGGCTTCGTCGCGCAACGATTCGGCTGGATCGACCTCAGCAACAAGAGCCGCACATCGGGGCACGCCGGCGGCGGTGCGATGGGCATCGGCGACGAGGTGTTCAACCCGTCCCGGTACGAGTCTCAACTCGAGCTCGATCGCCAGACGATGCTGCCGGCACCCGCACCAGTCCCGGGGGATGGCGACAAGGACGTCTACAAGGGCAACGTCAAGATCGACCTGAACGACGCCCGCGACTAAGGGCGGCGGCGAGTGGCAGCCTAGGCGCTGTCGCGTACCACCATGCGGGTCGGCATCACGCACACCCGCTCGCCGGGCTCTCCTCGCAACTGAGCTAGGAGCATCCTCGCCATCTCGAAGCCCATGTCGCGCGAGGGCTGGTTGACGGTAGTGATGCCGATCTCACCGCTGGTCGCCGCCGAGCTGTTGTCGAAGCCGACCACTGCGACATCGGCCGGCACCCGGATGCCCCGCTCGCGCAGCACGGAAATCGCACCGCTGGCCATCAGGTCGCTGGCCACGAACGCACCGTCGAGGTTGGGCTCCCGGTCAAGCAGCTCGCGCATTGCGGCAGCACCACTGGCCATAGTGAAGTCACCCTGTGCGGTGAGGTCGTTCGAGAGGCCAGCACCGGCCACCGCATCGAGCCAGCCCTGATGCCGATCGATCGCCGCCTGCATGTTGGCCGGGCCCGAGATGGTGGCGATGCGGCGGCGGCCGAGATCAATCAGGTACTGGGTACCCATGGCGCCGCCGGCCCGGTTGTCAACATCGACATAGCTGTTCTTGTGCAGCTCGGGGTGGAACGGTCGACCGCCGAACACGACCGGCAGCATCTCATCGAGAGTGGTGAAGAAGTCATCACCAGAGTGGTGCGAGACCACGATTGCACCGTCTACGTTACCGCCCAGCAGGTACCGGTTGGTCTTGGCTGACGGCGTGGACGGGCTCGCCAACTGAAGGTTCAGAACGTAGTCGCTGTCTTCGAGCCCCTGGCTGATGCCTTGCACGATCTCGGCGAAGAAGGGATCACCGAAGAACCGGGTCGTGTCTTCGGGAACCACCAAGGCGATCGCCATCGTCTGCCGATTAGCGAGACTGCGCGCGGCCCGGTTGGGCACGTAGTGCAGACGCTCGATCGCCGCGTTCACGGCGGTGATGACATCCGGGCTCACTTGGGTCGAACCGTTGACCACACGCGACACCGTTGACCGCGACACCCCCGCTTCGGCGGCCACGGCCTCAAGGGTGGGGGCCGCGCGGCGGGTAGGCGCGGGGAGGGTCATGATGGCAGCCTAGCGAGCGTTGGGCGGCAGTAAACGCCCAGTGATAACGCGGTTGTAAGCGATTGCACTGTCCTTCAGCGTGCGATCCTGGGTCTCGTAGTCGACTCGCACGATTCCGAACCTCTTGTCGTAGCCCCAGGCCCACTCGAAGTTGTCCATGAGCGACCAATAGAAGTAGCCCGTTACGGGCACGCCGGCATCGATCGCGTCGAGGATCGCACCCAGATGTGACTCGAGAAAATCCACGCGAGCAGCGTCGTGAACGGCGCCGTCGGAGCTAACGACATCGTCGTAGGCGGCCCCGTTCTCGGTGACTGCGAGCGCAACACCCGGCCCCGACGTGTACTCCTCGTGCACCCGCTTGAGAAGACGGGTGAGCCCCTCGGGCTGCACCTCCCAGTCCATGGCAGTGACGGGCAAACCGCGCGGGTGCCAATGCACGCCCTCTGCGGCCGGAAACGGCGAACGCTTGGGGCGATCCGACGGAGCAGGACCGTGCGCCTCGCGCTCCGCGGGTCGCCAGCTCACAGCCTCACCGTGGTAGTAGTTGACGCCGAGGGCGTCGATCGGTGTCGAGGTGATCGCCAGGTCCCCGGGCTTGACGATGGCGTCGAAACCGAGACCCGCGACATCCTGAAGCACATCCTCCGGGTAGGTGCCCCTGAAGATCGGGTCGAGAAACCAGCGGTTGAACTGCCCGTCAATGCGCCGGGCCGCATCACGGTCGCGCTCGTCACTCGGGTCGACCGGGTCGACGACACTGAGGTTGAGAGTGATCCCGAGTTGCAGGTTGGCATCCCGCGAACGCAACTCCTGCACCGCGAGGCCGTGCGCCAGCAGAAGATGATGGGATGCCGCCAGCCCGGCTTCGGGCTCCTGCCGACCGGGAGCGTGCTCACCCCCGATGTAGCTCAAGAACGACGAGCACCACGGCTCGTTGAGGGTCGTCCACGCGGACAC
>JANOED010000054.1:0-26535 GCA_031413035.1 Leifsonia sp.
GTGGGGTTACCGCGTGAAGGGTGTGGAGGCCGGCAAGGCGACAATCATCGTGGCCGATGGCAACTTCCACGGCCGCACGACGACAATCATTAGCTTCTCCAACGACGAGCAGTCGCGGGCCGATTTCGGTCCGTTTACGCCCGGTTTCATCAGCGTGCCGTACGGGGATTCCGCGGCTCTCGAACAGGCAATCGACGAGAACACCGTGGCCGTGCTCCTCGAGCCCATCCAGGGGGAGGCCGGCATCATCGTTCCCCCCGCCGGGTACCTGGCCGAGGTGCGGGATATCACGGCTGCCCACAACGTGCTCTTCATAGCCGACGAGATTCAGTCTGGGCTGGGACGCACCGGCTCGACGTTCGCCTGCGACCTTGCGGGCGTTGTGCCCGACGTCTACGTGCTCGGCAAAGCGCTCGGCGGCGGAATCGTTCCGGTGAGCGCAATCGTGGGCAACAAGGACATCCTTGGAGTGCTGAATCCCGGCGAGCACGGATCAACCTTCGGCGGCAACCCGCTGGCGGCCGCAGTCGGTCACGCCGTGGTCGACCTGCTCGCGACGGGAGCGATGCAGGAGCGCGCGGGAGTTCTCGGCGAGCGCCTCCAGGCGAGGCTGAGGACCCTGATCGGGCGCGGCATCGTGGCCGTACGTGGGGCGGGCCTCTGGGTGGGGATCGACATCGACCCCGCCGTCGGAACCGGTCGACAAGTGTGTGAGCTGCTGATGGAGCGCGGCGTGCTCGCGAAGGATACCCACGGGTCGACCATTCGGCTCGCCCCGCCGATTGTCGTCACGGCCGAGGAGCTCGACTGGGCTGTGGAGCAGCTCGAAGCCGTGCTCGAGGAGTTGCGCACTGCCAACTAGGACGATGTCCAGTACGTCGGAGTCGTCTAGCCTGTCGGCATGACTTCTCCGTTTGACCTGACCGGGCGCTCGGCCCTCGTGACCGGCGCATCACGGGGCATCGGCGCCGGCATCGCGTCAGCACTCTCCTCAGCCGGTGCTGTAGTGATTGGTGTCGCGCGATCCGGCTCGGATATCGATGTCGACCTGTCCACCCCGGGGGGAGTCCGCGCCCTAGTTGACGAACTCGATAGGCGCGGGCAGAGAGTGGATATTCTCATAAACAATGCTGGCATCGCTCGGCGCGCTCCCGCGGAGGACCATACCGACACGGAGTGGGGCGAGGTGATGGCAGTGAACCTCACTGCACCTTTTCAGCTGTCTCGCGAGCTCGGCTCCCGCATGCTTGACCGCGGGGCAGGCAAGATCATTCTCCTCGGGTCAATGATGACGTGGCAAGGTGGCCGCAACGTTATTGGCTACACGGCTACTAAGTCAGGAGTCGCCGGAATTGTGCACGCGCTCGCGAACGAGTGGGCTGGACGCGGGGTGAACGTTAACGCCATCGCTCCTGGGTATATTGTGACAGACCTTACGTCTGCAACCCACGAGGACCCCGGACGCAACGAGGCCTTTCGACAGCGAATTCCTGCTGGTCGATGGGGAACCCCCGCCGACGTCGGCGGCGCAGCAGTGTTCCTCGCATCGTCGGCGTCCGATTATGTCCATGGCGTGGTGCTCCCGGTCGACGGTGGATGGCTCGTGGCCTGATCCGGTAAGCAGCCCAGTAGATTCGACCTCATGACGATTACTTCGCTGCCCGCGCCGGATAACCAGCCACCGAGGGGCGGACCGGTGATGCGGTGGGGCGTGATCGCTCCGGGCCGGATCGCTGAGGACTGGGTCGCGTCCGTGCATGCAAACACCGACCAGCGGGTCGTGGCGGTTGCATCCCGCACCCTCAGCCGTGCCGAGAGCTTCGCGGCTACTCACGGCATCGAGCGGGCGTATGGCAGCTACGATCAGCTTCTCGCCCAGCCCGACGTCGACATCGTGTACATTGCCGCGCCGCACAGCGAGCACCACGCTCTCGCGCTGCAAGCCATTGCCGCGGGCAAGCACATTCTCGTGGAGAAGCCGATTGCAACGAGCGCCCACGAGGCGCGGAGCATCCGCGATGCCGCTCAGGCCGCCGGGGTTTTCGCAATGGAGGCGCTGTGGTCGCGGTACCTGCCGCAGACTTCCGTTGTCGCGCGGTTGATGGCCAACGGCGAACTCGGAGACATCCGACTGGTGCTCGCGAGCTTCGGATTCGCGGCACCCTTCGATCCCGCGAGTCGACTCTTCGACCCCGCCCTGGCCGGTGGTGCGTTGCTCGACCTGGGCGTATACACGGCCTGGTTCGCGCACTTCGTTCTCGGCAACCCGGCCACGGTCTCGGCCACGGGAACACTTGCCTCCACGGGAGTCGACGACCACTCCGTCGTCGCCCTCGGGTACGACGTGCCTGCCGTAGCGGCACTCACCACGACTCTCCTCGTGGACGCCCCCACAACGGGCATGATCTGCGGCACCGACGCTCGCGTTGAGTTGGAGAAGTTCATGAGCGTCGGGGACTTCGCGGTATTTCAACGTGGCGCCGAGCCGCTGGCCTGGAGCGACCCCAACGCACTCGAGTGGCGCGACGGGCTGTGCTACACCGCACCGGCTGCTGCCGCCTACGTCGCCGGCGGAATGATCGAGTCACCGCTCCATGGCCTCGACGACTCGATCGCGGTGCTTGAAGTTCTGGACGCGGCGCGAGCCCAGCTGGGCGCGGTGTGACCCGGCGAACCGCCACCGAACTCGACGCCGGTGACTCGCTCGGGAGGTACCGCTCTCTGTTCGTCGAGACCCCCGGCCTCGTGGCCTACCTCGACGGCAACTCCCTCGGGCGACCGCTCACGGCCTCAGTCGAGCGAGTAGAGCGCTTCGTGCGCGATGAGTGGGCCGGCAAGCTGATCCGCGGCTGGGATAGCGGGTGGATGGACCAGCCGGTGACAGTCGGCGACGCCCTGGGGCGCGCGGCTTTGGGCGCAGCACCCAGCCAGACGGTCATCGGTGACTCGACGACCGTGCTGCTGTACAAGGCGATACGCGCTGCGCTGGATGCGCGTGCCGGTCGCACCGAGATCGTTATCGATCGCGACAACTTCCCCACCGACCGGTACCTCGTCGAGGGCATCGCGGCGGACCGAGGACTCACCGTGCGCTGGGTCGACACCGATCCCGCCGCCGGGGTGACGCCCGAGCTTGTTGCCGAGGCGCTCGGCCCGAGGACCGCTCTCACCCTGTTCTCGTCGGTGGCCTACCGCAGCGGCTTTCTGGCCGAGGTCGAGGCAATCACGTCGATGGTTCACGGCGCGGGTGCGCTCACAATCTGGGATCTCTCCCACTCCGTCGGGTCGGTTCCGACTCCGCTCGACGCGTGGGGCGTCGACCTCGCCGTCGGGTGCGGCTACAAGTACCTGAACGGTGGGCCAGGCGCCCCGGCCTTCATCTACGTTAGACGCGACCTTCAGGGCGAGCTGCGCCAGCCGATTCAGGGATGGCTCGGCAGCGCCACCCCGTTCGAGATGGGTCAAGGCTACGAGCCCGCTGATGGCGTCCGCGGCTGGCTGAGCGGAACGCCGCCGATCATCGGACTCCAAGCGATGCGCGACATGATCGCCCTGATCGACGAGGTGGGGATGGATGCGGTGCGCGCCAAGTCCGTCGCACTCACGCAGTACGCCGTCGAGTTGGTCGACGAGCACCTGCCCAAGGCTGTGCTGGCCAGCCCGAGAGACATGGTTCGGCGAGGTGGCCACGTCACGGTGAATCACCCCCGGTTCGCCGAGTTGTTGTCGGCATTGTGGGCGGGCGGGGTCATCCCGGACTTTCGCCAGCCCGACGGCCTCAGGCTGGGCCTCTCGCCGCTCTCAACAAGCTTCGCAGAAGTCGAGGCTGGTGTTCTCGCGATTCGGGACGCGCTCAACCGCTAGAGCGCCGGGTCGAAGACGATCGCTGAGGGAAATTGATAGATTCTTGAAAGATTCTGTTGTGTATACTGAGCGGGATATTCGATAACGGTGCTGTAACGGCACGGACGAGGAACGGTAGTCATGTCGAGTCAAGACCGAGTCAGCGGAGATCTTTATCTTGCCGGACAGATTGAGCGCGAACTCTCTTGGGTGCTAGGGCCTCAGAACGTTTCGGCCGATGCCGAGGTTAGGCAAGATGCGTCTGCGGATTGGTCGTGGGCTTCCAAGTATCTGCAGATGAAGAACCTTCCGGTTCCGTCTTCGGACTTCGTCGTTTATCCGGAAACGACCGAGCAGGTTCGCAGGGTGGTCGAAATCGCGTCTGACTATTCGCTGCCCGTTATCACGCGAGGAGGCGGCTCCGGAACGCAGGGAGGAACTCTTGCGCCATACGGCGGGATAACGATCGACCTCAAGCGTATGAACCGCATCCTGGACCTCGATCATGAAAGCCTTGCCGTTACAGTGCAGGCCGGGATCATTGGCCCCGAGCTCGAGGCCGAGCTCAATAAGCACGGCCTGACACTGTCTCACTATCCGGGTTCGTATCATCTGGGGGCAACCGTCGGGGGTTACGTGGCGGCTCGCGGTTCAGGAGTGGTTTCTACCAAGTACGGGAAAGCCGAAGATCTCGTGATGCAGGTTGAAGCTGTCGTAGCGCCGGGAAAAGTCATCAAGACACTCCCGGTCCCCAGTCATGCGGCGGGGCCGGACCTTCTTCAGGTGTTCGTAGGGTCCGAAGGAACTCTTGGAGTGATCACCGAGTTGACGCTCAAGTTGGACCCGCTTCCCGAGACACGCTCGTTCCTGTCATTTAGCTTTCCGGACGTCTACGCCGGCATCGAGGCTGGGCGTTTGATTATGACGAATCGCCTTCGCCCTTCGGTCATCAGGCTTTACGACGTCGAAGATAGTGTGAAGTTGGCCGCGTGGGTGGGGACCGAGTTCACAGGCAATCTCCTCGTCATTATGTGTGACGGGCCTGAGGCGCTGGTGGCCTACGAGGCATCGGCAATCGCAGCATTGTGCGAGCGAGCGGGCGGCACCTCCCTAGGTCCGTCGGTTGGTGAGATTTGGTGGGCTGAAAAGTACGAGCCCTACGTTCCCGGCAAGCTCCCGCAGCCACCGGTGCTCTACGGGACCTTCGATACGGTCGCCCGGTACCGTGATGTACCGAAAATCTACGACGCCAAGAAAAGGATCATCGAGGAGCAATTCGGCGAGTACGGGGCCAAGTACACCGCGCACTTTTCGCACTGGTGGGACTGGGGCACCATGATCTACGACCGATTTTGGATCGAGAATGCGCCTGACGATCCGAACGAAGCTCTGGCTCTACATGACCGCCTGTGGGAGGCAGGCGTGATGACTTCACTTGAGCTGGGCGGAACGGTCAATGAACACCACGGCGTCGGGCTCAAATTGGGCAGATTCATGCGTCCCCAGTACGGGACCGCTTTCGATTTGCTTGTTGAACTCAAGCGCGCGTGGGACCCGAAGGGGATCATGAATCCCGGCAAGCTCGGCTTCGGTCCTCCTCTCGGTCAGCGTCTAATTCGCTGAATTTCTCACACTCATCCCTTTGAAGGAGTAAGGCATGGCTATCCACACGAAGCGCACGGTTACGCACCTCACGGAGGGCGATCAGGAGTTCAGGGACAAATTCAGGTCTTGGGATATGTCTCACTTGTCATACGTTGATATCAACGAGTACTTGAAGTCCAAGGACACGATCTTGGTGCCGATGGCGAGTACTGAACAGCACGGCCCCCACCTCCCGTTGCTGTGCGACACGATCACGGCCACCGAAGTTGCAGAACGCGTCGCCGAGGCGATTGGGGTGCTTCACACTCCTGCGATTTGGTTCGGGTACTCTCCGCAACACATGTACGGCGTCGGACAGGGACGGGGAACCGTCACGCTGCGCAGTTCGACATTGACTGCTGTGCTGAACGACGTAGGGCGAAGCCTCATTCATCACGGCTTCAATCGCGTCATCTTCATTAATGGTCACGGCTCGAACGTTAAGGTGGTCGATCCCGCACTCCGAAAGCTCCGCTATGAGACCGGGGCCCTCATATCGTTCGTGAAGCCCTACATGGAACGCTACGTCGGGATCCTTGAGGGACTCATGGAGAATTCGCCCGAGGAGACGCCCGGCTGGCATTCGAGTGAGCTGGAGACGAGTCAAGTTATGGCCTGGGATCCGAACCTTGTTCGAATGGAAAGAGCTGTGGACACCCGCGCTCACTCCCCCGAGTTTCTCCCCCACGCCTTCAAAAAGAACGACGGTATGCCGGATACCGACTTTGAAGGGTTCGAGTACTTCACCTTCCCGATGGATCATCACGAGTTCGTCGACAACGGGATTATCGGCAATCCGATGCGGGCGACTCCAGAGAAGGGCGAAGAGGCCCTCCGTCGGCTATCGGAGCACGTCGCTCGCGGTGTACTGGAGCTGCAAACGGTCCCCGTGGATGTTCACACCCGTGAGTTTGTAGATCGCGTGCTGTAGGCGTCGGCCTGACCGGGCAGGAAGACGGCCATCGTGGTGGTGACAGCGCCTGGCTCGTCTTGCTGATCGGGCGCTCGATCAATTCACCAGTTCGTGAACTCGGGTCGGGAACATGTCCTGCCTCGATCGAGAAGCCGTCTCGACCCGTATTGCTCATCTGCGATCGAGCAGCTTTCAGGTGCTCGGGGCCTTGGCGATCGGGTGAGTCGAGACACCGATTCACTCTAGTGGCGACCTCAATGTCCCTTGCTTTTCATTCTCTGTACCCGCTGCCTTTGAAGGGGCGCCCGCGCACGTAACTATGACGAGGCCCCTGCCAGTCGCGCTTGACAGAGTTCGCGCAACATGGCTACGGTTCACCTAGCGAAAGAAAATGTTAGATTCAGGTCTTATCTTGCAAATTCTTTCAGCTCGCCATTGTTGTCGAGTAATTGAGGAGAAGAACCTTGTCTAAAGCAATCACAGTGATATCTCGTGGAGCGCGAAAGCGCCTCTTCGGAACCACTTCGTTAGCCGCTGTCGCGGTCGTAGGGCTTGTCGCACTGAGCGGATGCGCCCCTGCTGCAGATTCCGGTGGCGACGACGCCACAATCGTCATCGGGGTTGCGATGAAGACGCAACTCCAGGAGCGGTGGGCTTTCGATGTCGCCGCCATGCAGGAGGAGGCAGACGCGCAAGGAGCCGAGCTGATCGTTCAGTACGCGAACGATGACGCGACACTCCAAGCAAGCCAGGTCGAGAACCTGCTAAGTCAGAACATCGACGCACTAATCATCGTCCCCGTGGATGACACTGCCGCCGCTTCATCGGCTGCCGCCGCGAAGCGTGAAGGCGTCCCGGTCATTTCCTATGACATCGGGGTGCAGGGTGTCGTTGTCGACGCTTTCGTAATCCGAAACAACGGAGAGGTTGGCCAGATTCAGGCCGAGGGTGCACTCGCATTCACCGGCGGAGTTGGAAACTACGCTCTGATCGGCGGCGACGCAGCCAACGATGTCGCGCAGGCTATCCACACGAATCACGTTTCGACCCTCGAAGGGACCGACGTCAACATCGTCTTTGACGAGTTCACGAAGAACTGGGATCCCGCCACGGCACTGGCTTCCGCAGAGAACATTCTCAGCGCGAATGACGACAACGTCGCCGCCTTCCTTACCGCCAATGACGGTATGGCCGGCGGCGTGATCCAGGCACTTCAAGGTCGTGGACTCGGCGGCCAGGTGTTTGTTTCGGGCCTTGACGCTACCCCTTCAGCCCTCAAGCTGATTCTCGAAGGGTTGCAGACCCTTTCGGTCTGGACTCCTATTGACCAGCAGGGCAAGATTGCCGTTGAGACTGCACTCGCACTGGCGAGAGGCGAGGCGATCACGGGAGACGAGATGGTCGACAACGGATCGGGCACTCCGATTCCGGCAATGCTCGTTCCTGTTCAGGCGATCACGATTGACAACGTCTGTGACTTCATCAACACGATCGCCCCGGAAGGATGGGTCAGTGTCGAGGATGTCTACGACGACCCGTCACAGTGCCCGGCAGCCTAGGAATCTAGCAAGTCGCGCCAATGAATAACAAGATGCCCGTGCGAGGCGGAGACTCTCTGCCTCGCACGGGCACCACTATCGCTACCAAGCCAATACTTCATGTCGACGCGGTATCCAAGAGCTTCGGCGGAGCGCCGGCTTTGATCGACGCGTCCCTGACTTTGCACACCGGAGTAATCTTCGGAATCGTCGGCGAGAACGGTGCGGGCAAGTCGACCCTCATGAAGATACTTGCCGGGATTCACCCGCACGGTTCGTATTCGGGTCGATTCACATTCCAGGGCGAAGAATGCGTCTTCTCTGATGTCCACGATGCTCGCGCCGCAGGCATCGTGATGATCCCACAAGAGTTGCACGTTGCGTCAGGCCTCTCCATCGCGGAGAACATGTTTGCCGGTGACTTGCCCAGACGTTTCGGTTTTGTCGACTACGCAGCGTTGAGAAGCAAGGCGAAAAGGTGGCTGGACTTTTTCGGACTATCGATAGAGCCGGAGGACCCGGCTTCTGAACTTGCACATTCTGAGCAGCGACTTGCTCTCATGGCAGGCTCGCTTTCTAGGAATGCTCAGACCTTAATTCTTGACGAACCAACCGCTTCGCTGTCCGACGGCGAGGCCCAATCTCTCTTCGCCCACCTCGAGCGACTAAAGGAAAAGGGGATCGGAGTCATCTTCATCTCCCATCGACTCGACGACATCGAACAAGTGTGTGATGAACTCGTAGTGATGCGAAACGGCAAGACCGTGGCGAACTTCGAAAGGGGCGGCTACACCCGTCGAGAGGTTGTTACGGCAATGATTGGCAGGGACCCCGGAGCCTCCGATCTCGAGCGACAGCGTCCTCTCAATAGCGAGGTGGCACTGTCAGTTCGGAACCTTGTTGTGGCGGACCCGGTAGAACGGCACCGTCGGCGCGTCAACGACGTCACGCTCGAAGTGCGTCGGGGAGAAATCCTAGGTCTGTTCGGTCTTGTGGGGGCAGGTCGTACAGAACTAGCCCGGGCGCTTTATGGCACCTGGACGGGAGAGGTGACTGGACATATTGAGGTGGCAGGGAAGCACTTTGTCCCGAAATCACCTCGCCGCTCTGTGCAAGCGGGAGTCGCGTTCTTGACCGAAGACCGAAAGCAGACCGGAATATTCGCTGGGCACTCCGTTCGAGCAAACCTCGGGGCGGCAAGCTCAGCAGACGTCTCGCGATTCGGATTCTTCAACTACCACGCAGACGTCGCAAGGGCACGCAAGTACATAAAGCAGTTCGACATCAGGGTGAAGTCTGAGCACCAGCACATCGAGACGCTGAGTGGCGGCAACCAGCAAAAGGTTCTTCTTGCCCGATGGTTCGCTACTGACCCCAAGGTTCTCATCCTCGACGAACCGACGGCTGGTGTAGACGTTGGTGCTCGAGAAGAGATCTATCTCCGAATCGAAGAGCTTGCCGACGCGGGCTGTGCTGTGCTCCTTATCTCTAGCGATCTCGATGAGGTGGTGCGAATGTGTGACCGGACCCACGTAATTTATCGCGGAGAGATCGCAGCGACCCTCGGTCGACGGCCTTCGCGCGTTGACTTACTCGCTGCGGCTACAGGAGGAAGGTAATATGCCTGGGTCGAACGGCGGACTCGGGTCTGCCGCTGCAACAGTAAAGGGTCAAGCTCAGAAGGAGCTTTCGTCACTTCTTGGACGTCGTGCGCTGATCTTCATCGGCATATTCGTGCTCCTGGTCATACTGTTCCAGTTGCAATCGAATGGCATCTTCTTCACGCCGAGGAACCTCTCGCTGCTGCTAAGGCAAGGCGCAATTCTTGCAGTAGTTGCATCCGGCGTCGCGGTGCTGATGATCATGGCCGAGATCGACCTGTCGGTCGGCAGCGCGGTCTTCCTCTGCGGTGTTCTCGCGGCTGAACTCGCCACAACAGGAGAGATTCCTCTGGCACTAGTGGTCGCCGGTACTGTCGGATTGGGAATCGCACTCGGCGCACTACAAGGAGTGTGGGTTGTCTTCCTCGGCATTCCCTCTTTCATCGCGACGTTAGCGGGCTTGCTCGCGTTTCGAGGAATCGGTCTGCTGTGGACTGATGCCGGCACGATAGGCCCGCTTCCCGAAGCGTTCGTCGGCCTGAGTGAGAGCTTCATACCCACGGGACTGTCGTATGTGATTCTCGGTTCGTTGGTGGTCGTCGCAATCGTGATTATCTTGCTCCAACAGCGTTCACTCGCCCGGGCCGGCGCAGGCGAACCAGAAAAGAAGGAGCCGATCGGAAGGGTGGTTGCGCTGGCCGCTGCTCGCATTCTTCTGGTCGTTCTTCCCGTCGGTCTCCTTGCCTGGATTGTTGGGGGTTTCCAAGGGATCCCGATGGCCTTGGTATGGGTCGCCGTCGTTGTGACAGCACTCACAATCCTGTTGGGTAGAACGACATTCGGGCGCAACGCCTACCTCGTCGGGGCAAATAGAGAGGCCGCGATCTACTCGGGCATCAACCTCAAGAGAGTAGTCTTCACAGGCTTTGTCATTATGGGCGCACTGTACGGCGTCGCTGGCGTGCTCCTGACCGCCCGTATCGGAGCCTCCACACCTGGCGCCGGTCAGTTCCTCGAGCTAGACGCGATCGCTGCTGCGGTAATCGGCGGAGTTTCGCTGAGGGGTGGGGTAGGCACGGTTGTGGGCGCGGTGATGGGTGCATTTCTTCTCACCCTCATAAACAACGGGATGAGCATTCTCAACGTTTCGTCGTTCGCTCAACTGGTGATCAAAGCCGCGATCCTCGTCGCCGCTCTCGGACTAGACGCATACATTCTTCGCCGTTCAGCGCGCTAGAGCGCCCACGGCTCTTCGGTAGTTAGGAAAGGAAATAAAGTGAAGGACCTCAACTTCGCCGTCATCGGTGGTGGATTCATGGGCAAGGCGCACAGTATTGCTCTGGCAACGTTCCCGATGTACGTCTGGCCAGCCCCCGTCTTTCCTAGGCGGGAGCTTATTGTGGAGATCAACGACGATCTCGCAGCCGAATCACAGAAGCGCTTCGGCTTCGCTCGGGCGGGAACGGACTGGCGCGCTGCGGTCGAGGACCCGAACATCGACGTTGTCGATATTCTCTTGCCCAACGTCTTGCACCACGAGGTTGTGCTGGCGGCCGTCCAGGCGGGAAAGCACGTCATCTGCGAAAAGCCCCTAGCGCTCACGTCTGACTTGGCAAGGGAGATGGCAGACGCTGCAGAGAAGGCGGGGGTCGTCAATCAGGTGGGCTTCAACTGGCGTCTGACTCCAGCCGTGCAGCTCGCAAAGAAGCTGATCGATGAGGGCGCAATCGGCGAGGTTCGGTCGATCAGAGCATTCTGGCTGGGAGAGTTCTTCAACGATCCGGACGTGCCCCTCGTCTGGCGGTTCAAGAAGGACCAGGCTGGATCTGGAGCACTCGGAGATCTGGGAAGTCACGCGATCGACTTCGCTCACTTCCTGGTCGGCAACATAACCGAGGTTCAAGGAATCCAGAACCACTATGTTCGCGAGCGGAAGACACTCGACGGCTCGGGGGTGGGGCCCGTCGACGTGGACGATGCCACCGCCTTTATGGTGAAGTTCGACACGGGCGCGACCGGCTATATTGAGTGCTCGTGGTCTACTCCGGGTCGTAAGTCGTACGCTGGATTCGAAGTTTCAGGATCTCGGGGCACGATTGCCTTCGACTGGGAACGAATGGGAGAACTTCGCTTCTATGACGGGGCCGATGCCTCCGATAGGCAGGGATTCCGCACGATCCACGTGGGCCCGCCTCACCCCTACGGCGACCACTTCTGGCCCATACCGGGATACCAGATCAGCTATTCAGACACGAAGGTGATCCAGTTGCTGGACTTCGCAAAGGCCGTCGTAGGAGAGATACCGCAACCCCAGACCACTTTCCGTGAGGGCCTACAATCGACGCTGGTCGAGGAGGCCGTGATGGAGTCCGCAAACTCAGGCGAATGGACGACCGTGCCATCGGCTCAGGGAGGTAAGAAGTAGTGAGCGACACTGACATCCTCTACACTCCGGCGAGCATCGGGACCCTGCATCTCAAGAACCGTTTCATTCAGTCACCCATGCACACCCGCTTTGCGACCGAGTTCGGTGAAGTTTCCGAGCAAATTGTCGCCTACCTGGTTGAGCGCGCGCGTGGTGGCGTGAGCTTGATTATTCTCGAGAACACCGCAGTGGACTGGGAGGTGGGCCGCGCCGCGGGGAACCCCGTCCGGATCGATCAAGACGTTTTTGTGTCCGGGTTGAGCGATCTCACTGAAGCTGTGCATAGAGAGGGCTGCTTCATCGCGGCGCAGCTTCACCACGCTGGCCGCCAGAATCCCGCGGGCAACACCGAGGGAGGGGTTGGTCCCGTCGGCCCTTCCGCCATCACTTCCACGGCAATCGGGGATGAGCCCCGAGCGCTGACGAAGCAAGAAATCGACGCGATCGTCGGGCAGTTCGCGTCGGCGGCTCGGCGTGCCGTGGATGCCGGCTTCGACATGGTCGAGCTCCACGGCTCCCACGGGTACCTTCTCACGCAATTCTTGTCGCCGCAGTCGAACGTACGAACCGACGAGTACGGTGGTTCGTTCGAGAACCGAGCGAGATTTCCGTTGGAAGTGGTAAAGGCCGTTCGTGAAGCCGTTGGGCCCGACTTTCCCGTGAGCTATCGCATCAGCTTGGAGGAGCGCACGCCGGGCGGCATGGAGGCAGACGAGGGTGTTCTTTTCTGCAAACTGATTGAGCCCTACGTCGATGTGTTCAACGTGACCGCAGCAACCTACGAATCGATGGACTCCATCTTCATGATGCAGGGGGTAGATCCAGCGCAACTGTTGCCCCTCGCCGCGCAGGTAAAGGCACAAGTCACCAAACCGGTAATTGGAATCAGTCGCTTGGGATGGGCGCTGGATGCCGCGGCGGATGCCGTGCGCAACGAGCAACTGGATTTCGTTGCCCTCGCCCGGACCCAACTGACAGACCCGCAACTTGTCACCAAGGAGCGAGCAGGAGAGGGAGTGCGCGTACGTCGGTGCATCGCATGCAACGAGTGTGTTGGTGCGTTCCTCTTCAAAGGCTGGAGGCTGCACTGCGTCATCAACCCGGAGCTAGGTCAAGAATCGAAGCTTAGCCAGCTCTACCAGATTCAGCCGCGTCCCAAGCGCGTGGTCGTTATCGGTGGCGGCCCCTCGGGCTTCGAGACAGCTCGTGCCGCCGCACTTCGAGGGCACCAGGTCGAACTCTACGAAGCCGAGGCAACGTTGGGCGGTCAAATCCGAACAGCGGGCAAGGTGGACTTCAAGGCGCGCGAGATGAAAGCGTATTGCGACTATTTCCAAGCGGAACTCGATCACCTTGGGGTGACGGTTCACCTCGGTACGAAGGTCGATGAAGGCCACCCCGCGCTAGAAAACGCTGACGTGCTGGTTCTTGCAACTGGCGGACGTCGCGAAACCGAAGCCCCTGCAGGCGCGATTGATGCGGTCGAAGCCCTTGAGAACGGATTGCCAGCGGGCGATGTGGTCGTGCTCGGAGGCAACGCAATTGGTCTGAACGTGGCTGCATTCGCAGCTCAGACAGGCGCGAAGGTGTGGGTCGTCACCGGGGGTGTCGAGCCGGGCCACGACGTGAATCCTATTCTCGCTGGTCACACAGTCCGGCTGCTTACCGACATGGGTGTCCAGTTTGTCGATCAAGCCCCTGAGGTTGACGCGACTCTTGTGTACTCGCCGGCGTGGGTCGCTGACGCCAGTGATTGGAAGCTCACGTCGAAGGCCACAGTGACGCATGTGGGCGCTCGGGCGCGAGGCGGGCGCCTTTACCACGCCACCCAGTCGGGTTTCTGGGCTGGAACCCGCATCTGAGGTAATGGATGGACACACAGACGAGGCGAGAGCACATCCTTCAGTCGCTTGAGGTCGATGGATACGTCAAGTTGAGCAAACTGTCAGACGAGCTGGGTGTCTCGCTGATGACGATTCACCGGGATCTTGAGTATCTGGCGCAAGAGGGAGCTGTTCGCCGTGTTCGAGGAGGGGCACGACCTGCGGATCAGCCCCGGCACGAGATTCGGACCGACTACATTCTTCGCTTGCACCAAGAACCTCGCGTCAAAGCGGTGATCGCCCAGCACGCTCGCACACTCGTGAAGGACGGCGCCACCGTATTCATGGACTCCTCGACCACAGTGCTTCGTCTCGCTCAGGAATTGGAAAGGGATCCACCGACCGGATTGACCATAGTCACGAACGCCCCGGCAATCGCTTACCACCTTCAAGCGCCCGACATTCGGGTAATCGTGGTTCCCGGCGACCTAGACCAATCCTTGAAAGCCATCACGGGAACGTGGACTGTCGAGTTTCTCGAGGGTGTTCGGTTCTCGACGGCGTTCTTTTCGGCCGGAGGGTTCAGCGAGGAGGGAGGGCTGATGACGCAACAGCGTGCGCTCGCTGACGTTGTTCAAGCTGCCATTGGGCGCTCGCAAAGGCGCATTGCTCTGGTCGATTCATCAAAATTCGATACCACCGCCCTCATCCCGCTCGCCGTGCAGTCGGAGGTTGACGAGGTGGTCACCGATGGCAACGTACCGGGCGAAACAATCGCACGATACGAAGAAGCCGGCTGGCGACTCAATGTGGCACCGCTTGAGTAGGGGACCTATCCTCCATGAAACGCAAGCCTGTAGTTGCACTGATCGGAACCCTCGACACTAAGTCCGCTGAGATCGAGTATGCGCGAGACAAACTCGCCGAATTGGGTGTTACCCCTTTCGTGATCGATTCGGGAATTCTCGGCCATGTCTCCCTCACAGCGGATGTGACTAGAGCTCAAGTAGCCGCTTACGCCGAGCACACCCTCGAGGAAGTCCAGAGTGCAGGAAGCCGCGGTGCCGCTGTTGAGATCATGGAGGTCGGCCTCGCGCGCCTCGTGCGGGAACGCTACGATCGGGGGGAGCTGGACGGACTTCTCTGCTTCGGTGGAGCCGAAGGCGGCCTGATGGGGGCCGCGGCAGCGCATGCACTACCGCTGGGAATACCGAAATTGGTGGTTTCACCGGCCGCCTCGGGGCGTCGCGAGTTTGGGCCCTTTATCGGTGAGTCAGACACTATGGTCATGCACTCTGTGATCGACATCCTGGGGCTCAACGCAGTCGCTCGCAGTGTCTTCGACAATGCCGTTGCCGCCATTGTCGGAATGGTTACTTGGGCGGGTCGTCCCCCATTGAGCGACATCCCGAGCGTCGGCATTACGATGCTCGGCCAGACCACCCCAGGAGTGATGGTGCTGGCGCGGCAGCTCGAAGAACACGGATATGAACCGATAATTTTTCACGCGAATGGAATCGGCGGTCCAGCAATGGACAAGCTCGCGGCGGATGGCGGTCTGGTGGGCGTTATCGAGTACACCGTTTCTGAAGCGGCGAATACCGAGCACGACGGTATTCATGCAACGGGGGAACACCGGATGCGGGCGGCGGCCGATGCCGGGTTGCCGCTCATCGTTGTGCCTGGCGCCGCTGACTTCTTCAATCAAGGCCCAGAGGATACTGTCCCGGAGCATTTTCTTGCGCGCAAACACTACAAGCACAACCCTGTAGCTACCTTGGTCAGGGTGACGTCAGAGGAAATGCCGGCTCTCGCCGCGCTGATCGTGTCCCGAATCGGGCATGCGCGGGGGCCGGTTGAGGTGATCTTTCCGTTGGGAGGGCTTTCGCTGATCGGTGTAGGGCATGGTCCGATTTCTGACCACCACGCCGACGCGCGCCTCGCTGACGAACTGGAAAGACTTCTTCCGCCGTCGATGCCCCTCATCCGGTCTGAGCATCACATTAATGAGCCAGAGTTTGCGAGGCTTGTCGCCGAACGCTTTTTTGCTGTGGCAGGTACCTCACCGGCTCCATTGTCCTAGGTGGATTCGCGGACTACTCGTGCAGCGTCTCGTCGCGGGGGCCAACTCCGTACGTAGTGAAGGTTACGGTCAGGCCCGCCCTTGAGGGGCTGCAACAATAAAGACCGGCTTGCGCCACGGCTGACCGACCGAGGTTCGCGACACGCACCAAACGCCAGGGCTCCTCCTCAACGCGCGCCCTGATGGTTACAGCATCTGTGTGTCGGCTAAGGCGTATTGTGACATTTCGAGAGAACCACTCGGGCACCGGTGCCATAGACCAGTCTGATGTGCCGTGGGTGACAACAGCGCCAACGTGCGCGACTCCCTCGACTATCTCTACACCCGCCTTGATCCACTCCGTCTCGTCGACTCTGAGAAAGACTCCTGCTTGATCGAACTGTCGATCGAAGTTGAGCGTGAAACCCACTTCGACTGCCCCCTCCAGGCCTAGCGGTGCAACGAGAGCGTGCTCAGTGTCGTGTACAAAATTGTACGATGTGTGCCGCCACGCATCGCTTGCTTCACGCGCGGTGACCGCGAGATGCTCGCCAACCAAACGCGCATCGACCGGGTCTGTTGTCCAGACGCCAGCAGCCAAGAGGTGAGACAGTCCAGCAGTCCCGCGGGTCTCCTCTGCTTCGAAGTTACTCATGTCGATGGCCCCGCTGACGACTGGTCTAGTGCGCGACCGGCTTTCTTCGCGCGACGGGCGTGGTGAAGGAGAGATTCAGTATAGCCATTCGGCTGCGCTGCCCCGAGGAGTATAGGGTCACGGGCGGCGTCGAATGCAATGCCACCACCCTCCGGCCCGACGAGGGGCTCGTAAAGAAGGTCGCCCGCATTCTGCGCGTCCACGATCGGCGCGATGCGGTACAGACTGTCGAGCACATCCGCTTCGGTCAGCACGCCATGGGCCAGCCAGTTGGCGAGGAGTTGACTTGAGATGCGAAAGGTGGCTCGGTCCTCCATCAGCCCAACATTACGAAGATCGGGCACCGTAGAGCACCCGATCCCCTGATCGACCCAGCGGACCACATATCCGAGAATCGACTGCACGTTGTTATCGAGCTCTTCTTTGACTTCCTGGGCGCTCCAGTCCACAGAGACGGCCAAGGGAATCTGCAGAATCTGATCGATGCCCACCCGCGGGCGGGTGCGCAGAAGCTCCTGGATGGAGAACACGTTGACCTCGTGATAGTGGAGGGCATGGAGGGTCGCGGCCGTTGGTGAAGGAACCCACGCTGTAGTCGCGCCGGCCCGTGGGTGCTCGATCTTCTGTTCCAGCATGTGGGCCATGTCGTTAGGCCTCGCCCACATTCCTCTCCCCATCTGCGCCCGGTGAGGGAATCCGGCTGCCAATCCGGTGTTGACAATAGAGTCCTCGGAGGCCCTGATGAAAGGCTGCGAGCGGAGGTCACGCTTGCGCACCACCGGCCCAGCGAGCAGAGATGTATGGATCTCATCTCCCGTGCGATCGAGGAAGCCGGCGTTGATGTAGGCGACACGATTCTTCGCAACCTTGATACAAGACGCGAGGTTGAGGGTCGTGCGCCGCTCGTTGTCCATTATCCCGAGCTTGATCATGGCCTCGGGCAGACCGAAGGCCACTTCGACGCGACGGAGAAGATCCAGCACGGTGAAGGGACCTCGTCCGGGCCGTGCTGCTTGGACTTCACGAGGTGCACGAGGAGGCTAACGGTCGGCGCCTGAGGGGGAACCGTTCCAGCCGACTGCGAGGGCCGACCAACCCGAACGTCGATTCGTCAGAAAGCCCAATAGCAAGCGCCCTGTCTGACTCTGTTCTCGTTCGTGGCCTACCGTAGCGGTTTCCTCGCCGAGGTCGAGACAATCACGTCGTTGGTACACGCCGCGGGCGGGCTCACAATCTGGGATCTCTCGCACTCGGTCGGCTCCGTGCTGACACCGCTCGACAACTGGGGCGTCGACCTCGCCGTCGGCTGCGGCTACAAGTACCTGAACGGCGGACCGGGCGCGCCCGCGTTCGTCTAAGTGCGTCGCCACCTCCAGGGTGAGCTGCGCCAGCCGATTCAGGGATGGCTCGGCAGCAGTAAACCGTTCGAGATGGGGCAGGGCTACCAAGCCGCTGAAGGGATGCGCGGCTGGCTCAGTGGCACCCCGCCCATGGTCGGACTCCAGGCGATGCGCGACATGATCGCCCTGATCGACGAGGTCGGGATGGATGCGGTGCGCGCCAAATCTGTTGCACTCACCCAGTACGCGGTCGAGCGGGTCGACCAGCACTTGCCCGCGGCAGTGCTTGCTAGCCCGAGAGACCCGCAGCGGCGCGGTGGCCACATCACCGTGAACCACCCCCGGTTCGCTGAACTGCTGCCGACGTTGTGGGCGAGCGGCGTCATCCCGGACTTCCGTAGGCCCGACGGACTTCGACTGGGCCTCTCGCCGCTATCGACGAGTTTCGCCGAAGTCGAGGCGGGCGTGCTTGCGATTCGGGATGCTCTGGTACCGAAGTAGTACCACGGTGGTACCATCGCGGTATGGCGATGAATCTGAGGCTGCCGCCCGACACGGCCGAGGCGCTGCGAGAACGCGCGGCGAGCACGGGACGATCCCAGCAGGAGTTGATCCGCGAGGCTGTCGAGAACTACCTCGGTCTCGGCACCGAGACACTGCCGTTCCGCGGCAGTGTCGACGATCTCGTCGCTCGCGGGCTTGCCCGCCGACCGGACGTTCCGTACCGGGAGGCCACACGCATGCTTGTGCTCCCCGACGGCATGAACTCGCTTGACCTGCTTCAGCGTGAGGATCGTTTTTAGTGAAGGCGTATCTGGACAGCAGCGCACTCATCAAGCGGGTTGTCACCGAACGCGAGTCCGCCGAACTCATTGTTGCCCTGCGCGGGCACCACGCCGACGGCTACGAGTTGATGACGTCGATGCTTGGTTCGGTTGAAGTCTCGCGCGGAATTCGCGCGAGACTCGATCTGGAGCCACCGCGAGCAATTCTTGATCAGGTCGAAACTGCGCTCGCCGGCGTGACCCAGATCGACATCTCCGAGCCAGTTATTGCGCTAGCGCGCCGCTTGTTCCCCACGTCGATCCGCAGCCTCGACGCCATCCACCTTGCTTCGGCGGTTCTCGTGAGCGCCGACGTCGTGATTGCCTACGACCGACGTCTGCTCACCGCGGCGGCTGAGCTCGGCTTTCGCACAGCCTCGCCAGGCAGCGACGAGGCTGATGGCTAGCGAGGTCTCTCGCGAGCCCTACGCGTCCGGGGTGAGCTCCCCCGCGAGATCCTGCTTCAGCAACTCGATCGCGTCATCGGCGGATCGACCGTCGAGCACTACCATGAGCTTCGTTAGTGCTGCCTCGAAGGTCATGTCGGCACCGGAGACAGCTCCGGCGTCGAAAAGTGCAGCACCGGTGGCGTACTGTCCCGCGTGCACCGCGCCTCCACCACACTGAGTCGTCACGAGCACCGCGACGCCAGCGTCACGTGCTCGACGGACCCCGTCGGTGAACCACGCATCGGTCGGGCCATTGCCGGCGCCATACGCCTCGAGCACAAGACCCCGCAGACCCGTTTGGTTCACTACGGCGTCAAATGTCGCCTTGTCCAGTGCGGGGTGCAGCCGCAAAGATGCCACCTCTGTGCGCAGCCCTCCTACCCTACGCAGCGGTCCATCCGCAGGCTCGCGGACGAGCGTGCGATCGACGCTCAGCGCGACACCAGCCCGGCCGAGCGGAGCAAGATTGGGCGAGTCGAATCCGGCAAACGAGCTGGTGTGCACCTTCGTCGACCGGTTTCCGCGGAGCAAGACATCATTGAAGGCTACGGATACCTCCGGCACTGCACACAACCCCGCCTCGTCACGAAGCATCGCGAACGCACCGGCTGTAACGAGGTTGCGGTCGGCGTCTGACCGCCGTTGGAGCAGAGGTCGTTGCGATCCAGACAACACGATCGGACGGTCAACTCCGCCGAGCAGAAAGCTCAGGGCTGAGGCGGTGTAGGCCATGGTGTCGGTGCCGTGGAGCACGACGGCCCCGCGGTGGGATCCGGCAAGCTCGACTATGGCATCCGCGATTTCGATCCAGTGCGAGGCCCGAATCGATGCCGAGTCCACGGGGGGATCAACCACGGCGACCGTGATTCCGAACGGTACGTCGTCGAAGGGACGCACTGCCGAAGCCAACGCGCTGACGTCCTGAGGAACCAAGGCACCGTCGGGTCGGGCAGCCATTCCGATCGTCCCACCCGTGTAGATGACCAGCAACTGGTCGGGAGAATCAGCCGACCCGGTGACGCCCCGGATCGCAATCGTCACAGGCGTCTCGCGATTGATTCACCCATGGCTAACCGAGGCCGATCGGTTCCTGGTGTCCATCAGTGTCGGTGATCTTTCCCGTCACTGGCCTCGACGATAGCGTGACCGATCCAGCCTCCGGGCCTTGGGCGGTCGCCGCGGCCACGGCATCCCGATCGTCGTCCTTGCTGTATGCGTGCCGCAGGTGCACCGGCTCGATCGGTCCGTCTCGCTTCTCCACCCGACGCTTGTAGGCGAGGTTGAGCGCCTCGACCGCAATGGCGAACGCCATGGGCACGTAGATCAAAGCCTTGTCGATCTTCACGTCGAAGCCGTCGGCGATCAGCACGACGCCGATGAGCACGAGGAAAGCCAGCGCGAGCATCTTCACCGTGGGGTGCTTGTTGACGAAGGCAAAGATGTACTTCGACGAGAACAGCATCACGCTGAACGACAGCACGACTGCCACGATGATGACTAAAAGGTTGTCGACCATCCCGACTGCGGTGATGACAGAGTCGAATGAGAAGACGATGTCGATCAGCAGGATCTGCACAATCACCGCGCCGAACGTGACGGTGCCTCTCGAGGTCGGCCCGTGCGACTCGGCGCCCTCGAGCTTCTCGTGGATCTCGCGGACCGCCTTGTAGATCAGGAACCCGCCACCGAGGATCAGGATCAAATCGCGGCCAGAGAAGCCCATGCCGAAGAGCACGAACAGGTCGTCCTTCAGGCTGATGATCCACGATGCCGCGAACAGCAACCCGATGCGCATCACCATGGCGAGCGTGAGGCCGAGGTTGCGCGCCCGAGCTTGCTGCTCGACGGGCAGTTTGCTCGCCAGGATCGAGATGAAGATCACGTTGTCGATTCCGAGCACGATCTCGAGGACGAGAAGTGTGGCGAAGGCGACGATCAGTTCAGGGCTGAAATCGATCGAAAAGTCCATGAACTTAGGGTAACGCGCGGCCTGCCGCACAGAGGAACCCGGGGCGGCCCACCACGAGCCGCCCCGGGTAGCTAGCGCCGCGGCGTGAGCCGCTCGAGCTGGGTGACGTGTCGAGGTTCGAGCTCGTCGACACCTGCCACTTCGAGGAGTTTCATCGTACGCACTACTTGCTCAGAAAGGATACGAATTGCGCGATCAACACCGGCGCGGCCTCCGGCCATGAGCCCGTAGAGGTAGGCGCGACCGACGAGCGTGAACTTGGCGCCGAGCGCTATCGAGGCGACGACATCCGCGCCGTTCATGATGCCGGTGTCGACCATCACTTCGGTGTCTTTGCCCACCTCGCGCACGACTTCGGGCAGCAGGTGGAAGGGGATCGGGGCACGGTCGAGCTGGCGGCCGCCGTGGTTGGAGAGCAGGATGCCGTCGACCCCGAGCGTCGTCAGCCTCTTCGAGTCGTCGACGTTCTGCACGCCCTTCACCACAAGCTTGCCCGGCCACATCTCGCGGATGATCTTCAGGTCATCGAAGTTGATCGACGGGTCCATTGCTGAATCGAGCAGTTCTCCGACCGTGCCACCGGTCGACGAGAGCGAAGCAAACTCAAGCGGTGGTGTTGTCAGGAAGTCCCACCACCACCAGGGGCGAGGAATGGCATTGGCAATCGTGCCGAGGGTCAGCTGCGGCGGAATCGAGAACCCGTTGCGCTTGTCGCGCAGACGAGCACCCGCCACCGGGGTGTCAACCGTGAACATCAGGGTGTCGAAACCTGCGGCCGCGGCCCGCTCGACTAGACCGTAGGAGATCTCGCGGTCGCGCATCACGTAGAGCTGAAACCAGTTGCGGCCGTTGGGGTTGGCGGCCTTCACGTCTTCGATCGAGCTTGTGCCCAGCGTCGACAGCGTGAACGGGATGCCCGCAGCCCCCGCCGCGCCGGCCCCGGCGATCTCGCCCTCCGTCTGCATGAGCCGAGTGAAGCCGGTGGGCGCGATACCAAAGGGCATCGCCGACGTGCCGCCGAGGATCGTCGTTGTGGTGTCGACGGTTGAAACATCCCTGAGGATCGACGGATGAAACTCAACATCCTCAAACGCCTGACGGGCACGGGCGAGGGAGAGTTCGCCCTCCGCGGCCCCGTCGGTGTAGTCGAACGCGGCTTTGGGTGTGCGCCGCTTCGCGATGTCGCGCAGGTCGTAGATGGTCAGTGCAGCGTCGAGCCGGCGCTTCTTGGCGTTGAGGGTGGGCTTGCGAAACTTCATGAGTTTCATGAGTTCGACGGGGTTCGGGAATTGGCGCTTGACCATCATGAGCCCTTCGGAAACTGGGTGAGCAAACGGTCGCGCGCCCCGACGATATGGTCTCGGGTGAGGCGAGCCGCGGCATCCGCGTCGCCCGCGGTGATGGCATCGAGGATGCCCTGATGCTGGCGGGCAATCTCGGCCGAGCTGAGCAGCTGGGCGGACTGTACCTGACCGATGCACAACTCAATCTCGCCCATCAGCAGCTCGTGCATCCGCGTGAGGCGAGGGCTGGGCTGGCCAGCGACGAGCGACCGGTGGAAGGCGATGTCGTGCCGGGCGAAGTCGTCAGTCTGAGCGAGGGCGCGGTGGGCATCGAGCGCGATCGCCGGAATCGTGCCGGAGTGGGCGAGCGCAGCCATCGCCGCCGACTCGACGATGGCCCGGTTGTCGAACAGGTCGACGATGTCGGCGCGGCTCAGCTCGGGTACGCGTGCCGCGCGATGCGCTTCGCGGCGCAGCAGCCCGTCGGCGACGAGCTTGTCGATGGCGAGCCGGGCGGTGGGGCGAGCGACCCCGAAGCGCAGAGCAACGGCGCTTTCCGTGATCGCGGCGCCTGGGGCATCCACCTGACTGAGGATGCTCGCCCGCAACTCGTCGGCAATCTGCTCGGGCAGCACCGCGCTCACTGCTACCTGTGCACTAGGCATGCTGCCTCCTTTGGCCGAATTGTCTAACAACATAGCAGATTGTCTAACAATCGAGAAGGAGGAGGTCAGCGGGGCAACAGCTAATCGTGAGGTTCAGGTAGCTATCCGCGCAAAGACAATGAGCGCGACTGCGCCAGCCAGCGCGAGAAGAACGGCTGCAGGTACCGCGACACGAGCGAAGTGGGAATAGTTGTGCTGACGTGGGCCGGGCGTTGCAGGCTCTGGGTCGATCTCGGTGCGAGGAGCTCGAACAATGGACTCGTCGTCGGTCAGTTGCAAGTAACCACGTGCAAGCGGCGCCACGTCATCGCGGTTCCATGAGAAATGGCCGTTTTCATCCATCAGTTCGTAGTCGTAGTAGAGCACGAGGAAGCCGTAGCAAGAGTCTGGTGGATTGCCCTCCCACACCTCGAAGAGCCTAGAAATGAGGTCACTCGCCGACAGCTTTCGATCGAGAAAGCGGCGGCACTGGAACCGCAACGCAAGTGCCTTAGCTAGGTCACTACGCGGCTCGGGCCTGCGCAGCGCAAGCGATTCTAGGGTCCGCTCGATGGGATTCAACAGGTCCCTGTTGAGTGAGTTCACGGAGTGGCCGGCAAGGTCACGTAGAGCCGGTGTGTCTTCTCCTGCGACGAGTGCATCCACCGCAAGAAGCACAACATTGCTGCCGTACGACCCCGTCACTGACCACGCGGCAGCGGCTTCCTCGAGATCGCGGCAGACGACCGATTGGGGCATGAGTCAATGATGCCCGACTATGCACAGCGGCGACTCGCCACTTGTGGCGGCCCGATAGCGCGACGAAGTCACCTCAAGTGGCGAGTCGGCGGCCGAAACCGACAGGGAGGACAATAGCCCCATGAGAATCGCGGTCACGGGCGCAAACGGCAAACTCGGCGCAGTCACGGTCGAGCACCTTCGGGCGGCGGGGCACGAGGTGGTCGCGCTCGATCAGGCTGGGCCCGACCGGTGGGCGTACACCCGTGTCGACATCACCGACTACGGCCAGGTGATCGACGCGTTTGCGGGCATCAACGACCGGCACGGCGGGCTCGACGCGATCGCGCACCTTGCCGCCATCCCTGCGCCGGGGCTGGCGACGGATGCCGCCACCTTTCACAACAACGTCGTCGGAACGTTCAACGTGTTCCAGGCCGCCCGACGCCTCGGTATCCGTCGGGTGGTCTTCGCCTCCAGCGAGACGGTTCTCGGACTCCCCTTCGACGTGCCCCCGCCCTACGTTCCCCTCGACGAGGAGTACGACACCCGCCCCGAGTCGGTCTACTCGCTGGGCAAGCATCTCGAGGAGGAGCTCGCCCGCAAGATCGCTCGCTGGGACCCTGACCTCAGCATCACCGCGCTGCGCTTCTCCAATGTGATGGTCCCCGAGGACTACGCGGAGTTCCCGTCGTTCGACGCGGACGCGCTGCTGCGCAAGTGGAACCTCTGGGGCTACATCGACGCACGAGATGGCGCCGAGGCGATCCGTCTCGCGCTCGAGGTCGCCGCCCCCGGGTTCGACGTCTTCAACATCTTCGCCGCCGACACCGTGATGTCGCGTGAAAACGCCGAGCTCATGGCCGAGGTGTTCCCCGGGGTCGAGGTGCGCGGCGAGCTTGGGGCAAACGACACGCTGACGAGCACCGCGAAGGCCGAGCGCGTGCTCGGCTGGCGCGCCACGCACTCGTGGCGCGACGGGCGATGACTAGACGAAGTCCACCGGGTCTACCCGGGTAATGCCGGGGATGTCGTCGAATGCCCGATCGGTCGACGCGATGCGCTCGATGCCGTAGGCGATCGCGGTAGCCGCGTGCACGGCATCGCGCCCGCGCACGGTCGGAACGCGCTCGATGAGGTCGAGAGAGAGCTCCAGAATCTCGCGATCAAAGTTCAGCACCGTGCAACTAGACATGACATCTCGCCCATCTGCGGAGGCGTGGGCCCGGTTACCAGACACTCTGAGCCGATGGTGAACCACTTCCTGGATCATCTCGACGCTTGCGTATGCGCGAAACTCACCGGCAGCGGCTTTCTGTAACAGCGATCTGCAGGCCTCGCGACGCGGATCGGCGGCCCCCAATGCGAAGGCGGCAATTGTCGAATCGAGCAAAATCGCGTTCTCGATCACGGAATGTCGCGAAGGATGTCACGCTCGAACGCGTCCTTCTCTTCTTCCCAGTCAATCGGACCAAGTGTCGGGTTCGCGTCGGCTCTCGCAAACAACCGGGCCAGCGCCTCTTGCTGGGTGGTGCGCTTGGCCCGCAGCCGAGCATCCACCGCTTCACGAATAATCGCCGCAACGCTTTGGCGCTGAGCAGCGGCCTCCGCCTCCAAAGCGGCGTACTGGGCGGGGTCAAACAGCACCTGAACACGTCTCTCGAGCGTTGCCATGCACATACTGTAGCATGCACATGTTTTGGAGCCCCCACCAGCAGGCGTAGTGTTCTCTCCGTGCATCGCACCTTCACGGATGCGCCGAGTCAGCTCAGGCGCCGACCTCGACTGCACCCCACGCGGGTCATCTTGCTCGGATTCAGTCTCGTCATGGTCGTCGGGACCGGACTCCTCATGCTCCCGTTCTCCAAGGTCGGCTCGGGCGGCGCGAGCCTGATCGAGGCGTTCTTCACCGCCGTATCCGCGATCACCGTGACCGGCCTGATCGTCGTCGACACCCCCACCTACTGGACCTTCTTCGGCCAGGTCGTGATTCTCATCCTCATTCAAATCGGCGGGTTCGGCGGGTTCGGCGTCATGGTGCTCGCCTCGGTGATCGGCATCGCGGTCGCACGCAAGCTTTCGCTTCAAGCCCGACTCAATGCCGCCCAGGAGACCAAGAGTTTCGGTCTGTCTGACGTTCGCCAGATCGTGCTCAGCGTCGTGCGCATTTCGCTGATGTTCGAGGGCGCCGCGGCGCTCATCTTGTTCGCCTGGTTCGCCTTGCGCTACAACGTTCCCGTGGGTGAGGCCGCCTGGCTCGGGGTGTTCCACGCGGTCTCGTCGTTCAATAACGCGGGATTCGGCCTGTTCAGCGACAGCATCATGTCGTACGTGGCCGACCCCGTTATCTCCCTCACCCTGTGCGCCGCGATCATCATTGGCGGGCTCGGATTCCCCGTTCTCATGCAACTGCGCCGCTATTGGCGCCTGCCGCTCAAGTGGACGATGAACACCCGCATAGTGCTGTCGGCGACGGCGTTCCTCCTCGTCGCGGGAACCATTTACATCACAGCGATCGAGTGGAACAACCCGGCAACCCTCGGCCCACTTGACTGGCCCGCCAAAATCCTCGCCGGCTTCTTCCAGTCGGTCCAGACCCGCACCGCCGGCTTCAACAGCATCGACATCGGTGCAACCGACGAGGCCACCCAGTTCGGGATGATCGCGCTCATGTTCATCGGCGGTGGCTCGGCCGGTACTGCCGGCGGTATCAAGGTGACAACTTTTGCCGTTCTGCTCTTCATCCTCATCGCCGAGATCAGAGGTGATGGAGTGGTAAACGTC
>JANOED010000055.1:0-4809 GCA_031413035.1 Leifsonia sp.
TGCTCCAGACCTCACACGGCTCGCTCACGATCGGACTCGACGCCCAACCCGGCCAGTCGATCCTGATCCGTGGCGGCACGTCGTCAATCGGGATGGCGACCGCAGTGCTCGCCAAACGACTCGGCATGACCGTGCTCTCCACCACCCGCAACCCCGACCGCGCCGATGCCCTCCGCCATATCGGAGTCGACCACGTCCTCATCGACGACGGCAACATCGCCGACCAAGCCCGCCGCATCATCCCGTACGGCGTCGATGCCGCACTCGAACTCATCGGCACACCCACCTTGCCAGACACGCTGCGAGCGACCCGGGTCCACGGGGTCGTGTGCTTCACCGGGATGCTCTCCAACCAATGGACCGTGCGGGACTTCTACCCGATCGAGTACCTACCTCGCGGGGTCCGCCTCACCGCCTACGGCGGAGACGCCACCGACCTCCCCACCCAAGTCCTCCAGAACTTCCTCGACGCCGTCGCCGCCGGCGACGCCATCGTGCCGATCCATCACACCTACCACCTCGACGACATCGCCACGGCACACGCCGACATGGAAGCCGGGCACGCCACCGGCAAACTCGTCGTCCTGCCCTGACACCAACCCGCCCGACCCTCTCCACCGCTGCGATGTCCGGCGAACTCAAGCGCCCATGACTCCACCCCTCCAGCTTTGTGCCTATTGCAGCAAGAGCGCGAGGAGGGGTGCCGGGATAGCCCAGCTGGGGTGGTCGGTGCTGAGGATCGACTTGGTAGCGAGGATGCCCCGGCCGTACTTGCCTTCGATAGTGCGAGCGTCGCCACGCCACCCGCTGTCGACCCATTTGCCTTCGAGCGGCACGGTGCGGGCGGGGCCCGCTGGGCCGGTTACCGGCACGGGGAGGAGGTCGACCTCGTTGCCAGCGCCGGTGCGGGCGTAGCCGATGGTGTCGTTGGCGATGAGGCGACCCTCGTTGATGTGATCGATGGCGCGGGCGAGGTGCAGGCCGATGGTTGCTTCGGTCAGCTTGGTCATGTCGGGTTCGTCGCACCCTGGGTGAACTCGGCTCGGCAGCCAGCTGAGGATCGGGTCGCTGAGATAGAGCTTCGCCTGGCTTCCCTGAACGATCCGGCCGCGGTCGTCGCGTTGGGGGCACCACAGCCCCGCAAAGCTCCGTACCAGACGAGCGAGGCGCAGGGTCAACGTGTCGGGGGTGTATCCGAGGTCGGAAGCAGCGTTGCGCTGGTTCATTGGGCTGGAGGACCTGGTCGCGAGTCCGTCGAGGAGTAGCGGGATGGACTCCGCCGGTGCGTCGGGGTCGATGTCGCGGCGCAGCCAGGCGGCGATGTCGCGCATGAACCCATCGCTGACGGCCCCGATCCTCGTGTGCTCGTGAACAGCTCGGGGAAACCCACCGCAGGTGAGGTAGTCCTGCCACGCGAGGTCGTAGGCGTCGAGGTCGAACCGGACCTCGTCGAGGGTGTGCGCGACGGACGTGTCCTGAAGGTGCGCTGGATGCACGGTTCCGGGCAACACCAAGCCGGGCCGCGTGGCGTCGGCGAATGCCCGGAACGTCATCGGCAACAGGTGGCGTACTCGACGCGAGTCGGCCAGGCCGGCGCGGCCGGCGAGCAGGTTGCCTTCCACGTCGTCGCTGGCAGACCAGCGGCTTCCTGTCGCTACGACGGTGTCGTCGCCGAACGCGGTGCCGTCGCGTGCGGCTTTCAGGACCGCGGTCCAGCCGCTGATCGCGCTCACCTCGTCAAGTAGCCACACCCGCCTGGCGGGCGAGGTTTGGTCGACCACGCGGGTGAGCTCGCGGCCCAGTGTCAACGCGCGTCGCAGGTCGCGGGAGGCGAATCCGTCGCACGGGAGATGGACCACTTGGCGGGGGTCGATATCGGCCCGACCACACAGGGCTGCGGCGACGTCGAGCAACGCGACGGACTTGCCGACCCGTCGGGGTCCCGTGAGGATCACCAGCCGGTCATCCAGGGGCGCCGTCGATGCGACATCCGCCAGGACGATCGCCCGGTAGCCGAGGTCATGACGGGCACGATCGGCCAACAACCGGTGACCGGCCACCCAGGCAACTGGATCGGTCCCGCTGGACGCGGCGCGCCACCAAGGATTCGAATCCGTCAGTGTCCGCCGGAGTTCATCGTCTCGCATTCGCTTAGCATAACCAGCAAAAGCAGGGGGTTTCGGACCACTGTGTGCCTACAAAGATAGGGGGGTTTAGATACATCGAACCGGCAAAGTATGGGGGACTCGCCGGTGGACCCAGAGCCTGCGCCCCTGCGTAGACCGAACCCTCCGGAACATGCTCGGCTCAATCGGTCGGCCTCGCTAGGGGCGGAGCGCTGCAGTCGGCAGGCGACCGGACCGTTTCCCATTCGACGTGTGCAGATGCTTTCGTGCGGGGACCAGGAGCCGGTGCTTCTATCGAGCCGATAAGTCTCAGCGAAAGTCTCAGAGCGGCTCGATGGTGCATCCGCAATCGATCTAGCTGGGCATACGCGGTAGAAATCGGATTCCCGTCCACCTCCGCCAAATCGAACCCTGGTCTGCATGTGCTGTGACCTGTGGTGACGTGCGGCCAGGGTTCGAAGTACTTCACCTGGTAGCGGACCCGCTCCGACAGTCATGCATCACGAATTCCCTGCTCAGCATGGACGGCTCAGGGAAGTGGTTGGACGCTTTGGTGGTTCTATCGACCCTTGTAAGTCTCAACGTAGGTCTCAGCAGCACGACCACACAGTTCGACACACGAAGACCTTCACCCCACAGCGTCTTCCAAGCCAGCACCACCGTCAGTGGTCCCGATATGTGCGGCGCTGAGCCGATGCCGAGCTACACATATCGCTGGATAGCGCTCGGGTGATTGCGTGCTGCGGCTTGCGATGATCGCTCGGGTTCCAGCTCGTTTGGACCGAGCGATACGTGCCGTACGCGAGCGGGCCCGGTCGAGATGGCCGATGAGCAATATGCTCGGGTTCTCGTTGGCGATCGCCACCGAGCCCGACACCGAGGAGGACCTCTGATGGATTCCGCACCCTCAACTCTCTCCGCCCTCGCTGTGCTGGATTCGCTCTTCGACTGAGCGGCGACTGCAGCAGCCGGGGCACCCACTTTCCTACATCAAGGAGTGTCAATGCCTCACGGCAACATCAACTTTGCGTGGCGTGACCCGTTCACCAATCGCGAGATCCATCAACTCCACGCAGCCGCATTCGAGACCCGACTCTTTGACGAGTCCGAATGGGACTGGGTCGACCAGGCCAATCGATACAGCCTCGGCTGGGTTGCGGCCCGAGACGAGGGCCGATTCGTCGGCTTCGTCAACGTGCTCTGGGACGGCCTAGTCCATGCATTCATCGAAGACGTCATGGTCGATGCCGACTACCGACACCGGGGAGTAGGGGTCGCTCTGGTTCAAGGAGCACGCGATGGCGCCGCCGGCGCAGGATGCGAGTTTCTCCACGTCGGGTTCGATCAGGACCTTGAATCCTTCTACATCGACGCCTGCGGGTTCCAGCCCACACTCGGTGGCCTCATGGAACTCGCGTAGCAACCCGGTCCGGTGGGGTGGTGGACGACATGTTCAACACCCCACCACCGTCGAGCAGAATGTTCACAGCGACACCGCTGCGAACGGCCCATAGCCGGCATTCCGATCGCCGAGATCAGCACATGATGCGAGCGCCGCAACGCCCTTCCATCATCAATCAGGCGCTACTGCGGCGCCAGACTTTCACAGGCATATTCGCCGTAGTCGAGCGTTCGGTAGGTGTCCGATAGGGGGACCTCAACCGGACGATTTCGTGGTCGTCGCCAACTCGATCGCCGCTCCGTGATTCCGTCTCACATGCCGGTCCCCAACCGGACGCTTCTTCTCGGCGGGTCGCACATGCTCTCTGCCTGTCCCATTGTGTGCGAACTCCGACGGTCTGGGAGGTGAGCGGAGGGTGAGTCGCTACCCATCTTCGGCGTCGGCTGTGGTCATCTAGTGTCTGGTGATGGCGGGGGATCGACCTTCGGGGACGGTGACGTTTCTGTTCACCGACATCGAGGGCTCCACGAGGCGGTGGGAGGCGGACCCGGACGCGATGCGCCTCGAACTCGCCGTCCACGATGACGTGTTGCGGGCAGCGGTCGAGGGCCATGGTGGCTGGTTGTTTAAGCACACTGGTGATGGGGTGTGCGCCGCGTTCCGGTCGGCGCAGTCCGCGGTCGATGTGGCGATCGATGCGCAGCGTCGGTTGGGGTTACCGGTACGGATGGGGATCGCGACGGGTGAGGCCGAGCAGCGTGGTGAGGACTATTTCGGTCCGGTGTTGAATCGGGCGGCGCGGGTGATGGCGGTTGGTCATGGCGGCCAGATCCTGCTCTCCGGCGTGTCGGCGTCGTTGGTGTCGGGTGTCGATCTGTTGGATTTGGGTGAGCACCGTCTGCGGGATCTGTCCGGGGTGGAGCGTCTGTTCCAGGTCCGCGCTGACGGACTCCGTGTCGAGTTCCCCAGGGTGCGCACCGTGGACGCGGTGCCAGGAAACCTGCCGGCACAGACGACGTCGTTCGTGGGTCGCGACGTGGAGGTGAAAGAGCTGGCGGAGCTGGTGCGGGCACATCGGCTGGTCACGTTGACGGGCGTGGGGGGCGTGGGTAAGACCCGCCTCGCCATCCAGGTCGCAGCCGAGTTGGTGCCCGAGTTCGCGTTCGACGGATGCGCATGCGTAGTCCACAAACGCAAGGCACAAGGCGTTCCGCATCAGCGGGCAATACTAAGTAGGGGCGAGTATGCGATCATCCGTGATTACATTCTCCATCCGGGATG
>JANOED010000056.1:0-2022 GCA_031413035.1 Leifsonia sp.
GAGAAGGCCTTGAACGAAGTACTTCATGAAACCGCTCGTGCCTTGACCCTCGACCGCGAACCCGGATCGGGCTTCGTTTTTAGTTTGCTCTGTGCCAGAGAACACTGCTGCGCTCTCCGCGGTGGCGGCGGCGTACTGCGACTCGATCAGGGTTCCCTCGATCCCGAAGTCACCCAGAGTTGTCATGTCTTGCTCGTCGCTGAGGATCTCCAGGGTCGCCGTCGACGAATCCGCGAGGGCAGTCAGTTCGGCGCTCTGGCTCGACGTGATCGGCGCGACGGAGTACGGCGCGCGGTTGGTGTCGGAGAGAAAGAGTGCGTCGTAGTCTTCGGTCGTTGCCGAGGCATCCTTCGTCAGGGTGATGCGTGCGACCGGGAGCTCGCTCATCGAGGCCTGCAGATTGCTCTCGTCGTAGCTGCCGTCGGGGAAGAGTTCGAACGCCGTCGAGTAGCCGAGCTGCGCGGCCGCCACCTGGAGGTAGGCGAGGAAGGTGCCTTGGGTGACGAGCGTCTGTCGAGCCTCCGGATCGACGGCGGGCGTGAGACGCGTGGGGTCAGCGTAGAGGTACAGCACGTCAGGGTCGGACTTGTCGAGCTGCACCGTCCAGGGCTGCATGTTGTGGCCACTCGGGGCGAGCACCGCGTGGGCAACCACTTGCATCCGCGGGTCGTCGAACTGCTGGTAGTACGTCGCGCTCCACGGCTGAAGGTAGATCGCGGGAACGAAGATGCCGCCGACTGTGAGAATTGCGCCGAGGCCAAGCACGAGAAGTCCGACCACCGAACCGACCGCGATCAACACGATTCGACCGGCGTGATGCTTCCGAGGAGCCTTCTGCACGGGCTGGGTGGTATTCACTGGGCACCTTCTCGTAGGGGGTTGAACCTCCCCACAGTTCAGGCGCTACGGATGACCGTGGCTAGTGCCATAGGTCCCGGCGTCGAGTTCACCGCCCGCCGAGCGCGGCGTCGATCTCGGCGACGCGACCGTTCACGAGGGCGGCGAAGGCCTCGTCGCTGAGCATCCTTTCTTCGGTGAACGTCACGCCGCCCTTGGTGGACTTGAGGCCCGACGCGAGGGGAAGCGCTGCGGCGACCACCTGCGGGCTGAACGGATAGATCGAGTAACCTGCCTTGGTGGTTATCACTGAGATGAGGGGTCGTCCGCGGTAGCGGAGGGCGGGCATCCCGTAGCTGGTGCCTTCTTCGGCTGTCGGTGCGAGGGCGAGGGCGCGTGCGCGGAAGTGCGCAAGCCGAGCGCGCGCGGGCTCTGTCGCGGCGGCGATGTATGCAGTCACTGCGCCAGCCTCATCGGGCCGGTTCAGTTGCTCGGTCATCCGCACCTCATCTCGACTGTGCACCCCGGTCGCGTCGCAGGGGTATGGTCACTTTCCATGGCGAAGGTACTCGTAGCTCCCGACTCATTCAAGGGCACCCTGAGTGCTGCCGACGCTGCGGCGGCCATCGCGCGGGGGTGGTCGAGCGTGAGGCCCGATGATCGGATGAAGCTAGCACCCCAGGCCGACGGCGGGGAGGGCACACTCGACGCTATCGAGGCGTCCGTGCCGGGTGCTCAGCGACGATCGGCTGGGCAGGTGACCGGGCCCGACGGCCGGCCCGTTCCCGGCGTGTGGCTCGAGCTTGCCGATGGCACAGCCGTCGTTGAGCTAGCCCAGGCCAGCGGTCTGCCGCTGATGCACGAACTCGACGCGGGCGGCGCGACCACGCGTGGGCTCGGCGAGGTGATCAGGGCGGCACTCGAGGCCAGCGCGGCATCGCTCGTAATCGCGCTCGGCGGATCCGCGTCGACGGATGCCGGCACCGGTGCCCTCGCGGCCCTCGGCCTTCGGCTGCTCGCCGCCAACGGACTCGAGTTGCCCGACGGCGGAGCCGCCCTCACCCACCTCGCTACGCTCGACCGCCGCGACCTGCGGCCGCCACCCCGAGGCGGCGTGACCTTGCTGACGGATGTCACGGCCCCCCTTCTCGGCCCGACCGGCGCCGCCGCGGTCTTCGCGCCACA
>JANOED010000057.1:0-2480 GCA_031413035.1 Leifsonia sp.
TTCGCGGCACGGATGACGCGAACCGCGATCTCACCTCGGTTGGCAATCAGGACCTTCGTGATGGCAGCCATAGACCCTTAGCCTATTGGGATCGCCGGGCAGCGCTTTGGCTAATGCCCACAAAAAGGGGCGGGCAAGTGCATCGCGAGGCTACAAGGCGAAGCGCGAAGGCCGTGCCTAGGTCGGGCGATTCCAGAATGCCGGCCACGGGATGCCGAACTCGCCCACCAGAGTGCGCAGTAGTGCGACCGAGAGTCCAACAACCGCGTGCGGATCACCCTCGACCCTGGAGATGAATGCCGAGCCCAGACTGTCGATCGTGAATGCGCCAGCGACCCGCAACGGCTCACCCGTCGCTACGTATGCTGCGATCTCCTCGTCGGTCACATCAGCGAAGGTGACCGAAGCCGACGACACACCGCCGACTCCGTTCGCCGCGACGCCGCCGCGGTGGTCGATGACCCATGTCCCCGAGTGCAGGCCGCCTGTTCTCCCGCGCATGCCTCGCCAGCGCTCCTGGGCAACCTCAGGGTGGTGCGGCTTGCCATAGACCACGTCATCGAGCTCAAACAACGAGTCCCCGCCAACGATGACTCCGTCGATCGGTTCGCCATCGACGAGAGTCCCGACGATCGCCTCGGCCTTCGCCCGCGCGAGCACCTGTACCGCCTCGTGAACCGGAAGGGGCCCGGCCGCCGCGGCAACGGCATCCTCATTGACTGCAGGATCCAGCACGATCGGCTCGATGCCAGCCGCCCGCAGCGTTGCAAGCCGGGCCGGGGAGGTAGAGGCGAGATAGAGGCGCATTGCGCTCCTAGGCTAAGGGGATGGGCGACTGGCTGGGCCGAACGATCGATCTCGACGTTACCAACATCGCACACGGTGGCGTCTCTGTTGCCCGCTACGAAGGTCGGGTCGTGTTCGTCAGCGACGCGATTCCCGGCGAGCGGGTGCGGGCGCGGGTGTCTAGCGACTCCAAGAAGAGCTTCTGGCGAGCCGAGACCGTTGAGGTCATCGAGCCCAGCGCGTTTCGTCAGGCCCATGTGTGGGATGCCGCGGCCCTCGACCGCGACCCGGCCGAACGTGCCGGCGGCGCCGAGTTCGGTCACATCGCTCTCGCGCATCAGCGGCAACTCAAGCGCCAGGTCATCACAGACTCGCTGACTCGCATGGCAGGAATCACTAGAGATGTTGCGGTCGAGGCCGTCCCGGGCGACGACGAGCGAGGCGGAACGGGATGGCGCACTCGAGTACGCCTGCACGTCGACGACCAGGGGCGGCCGGGTCCGTTCGCGGCCCGATCGCACCGCGTGATACCCGTGACCTCGCTGCCGTTGGCCACCGACGAACTGGCCGCAGCGGCTCCGCTCGGCGAACGGTTCCCCGGCTTCGACACGGTTGACGTACTCGCCCCATCAACCGGTTCGGTGCGGCTCGTCGTAGGCACACAGAAGCCGAGCATCATCACAGAGCGGGTGGGGGAGCGCGAGTTCCGGCTTGCCGACACCGGGTTCTGGCAGGTTCACCGAGGGGCTGCCGCAACCCTGACTGAGGCCGTGCAGTCGGCGATCGATCCCGACCTGTTCGACGCGCAGGCTGCAAATCTCGACCTCTACGGTGGTGTCGGGTTGCTGGCGGCGGCGGTCGGCGACCGATTCGGTGGCTCCGTGCGGATTACTAGCGTCGAGAGCGACGCCACGGCGACGGACTTCGCCGCTGAGAACCTGTCGGAATGGGTGGGAGCGCGAGCCGAGACTGGGCGGGTCGAACGCTGGGTGGCCGCGCTCGCGGCATCCGCGTCGGCAGCTGAGCGCGCTCGTCTTGCCCGCGCAACCGTGATTCTCGATCCCCCGCGAGCCGGGGTCGGCAGGCAGGTGGTGGAGTCTATCGTCGGGCTCGCTCCCGCCCAGGTGATCTACGTCGCGTGTGACCCGGTCGCATTCGCCCGGGATGCCGCCCTGTTCGCCGGTCTCGGATACGACCTGACCACCCTCCGAGCGTTCGACCTCTTTCCGCACACACACCACGTTGAAGCCGTCGGTTCGTTCAGCCGACGGTGACCGGCGGGAAGATGGCCCCGCGTTCGGGTGCTCTCGCCGGTACGATGAGGTACACCGGAAGAACGGAAACACCAGTGGTGCAGGTATCGGCAACGGAGTCAGGCAGCGCAGTGGGGGCACTGCCCGTGCGCGTCGCCGTGGTCGATGATCACGAGTCGGTGCGCCTCGGCCTCAAGGCCGCCTTCGTCGACGCCGGATACGACTTCGTGCTTGCCTCGCCAACTGTCACCGACTTGGTCTCCGGGCTCGATGGCCGAGAGGTCGACGTTGTCGTGCTCGATCTGTCACTCGGCGACGGCTCGACAGTCACCGACAACGTCAAGCGGGTGCAGGCCACCGGCGCCGAGATCGAGTTAAACCGCGTAATTTCGCTCCACGCGAGGTCAGTATTTTCCCGGCCATCAATTTTCACCGGAATGG
>JANOED010000058.1:0-5053 GCA_031413035.1 Leifsonia sp.
CCCGCTGCGGCGATTCAACAGCGTGTCCAGGTCGGCGACAGAGAATCCCGCAACTCGCGCGAGGTGGAAGAGCACCCCGGGGTCGAGGTCGCCCGAACGGGTTCCCATCACGAGGCCCTCGAGCGGTGTCATCCCCATCGAGGTGTCGACCGACCGACCACCGGCAATCGCGCACGCCGACGCACCGTTGCCGAGGTGAAACACGACCAGCTTGAGTTCCTCTAGCGCGCGCCCAAGCGTCTCGGCCGTGCGACGCGCGACGTACTGGTACGAGGTGCCGTGAAACCCGTAGCGACGCGTGGAGTGCTCAGCGGCGAGCGCGGCATCAATCGCATAGGTGTACGCCGCAGGCGCGAGCGTCTGATGGAACGCGGTGTCGAAGACGGCGACATTCGGCACGCCCGGCAGCGCGGCCTGCGCGGCCCGAATACCTGCGAGGTTCGCCGGATTGTGCAGCGGCGCGAGATCTGCGAGGTTCTCGATCGCGGCCTCAACATCGGGCGTGATGACGGTGGCTGCGGAGAACAGGTCACCGCCGTGCACGACACGGTGACCGATGACAGCGGGATGCTCCGGCCCGAGCATCCCGAGCACAGAACGCATCGCGGCCTCATGATCCACCGCGCCACCACCGGGTTCCCCGATGCGCTCAACGATCCCGCGCTTCACGGACGTTCCGGACTGCGCGTCGAGCAACTCCCACTTGAGTGACGACGAGCCGGAGTTGACGACGAATGCGAGGGTCATGAATCGACCACCGCGCGGCGTTGCGCCTGGATCGCCGTGATCGCCACCGTGTTCACAATGTCGCGCACCAGCGCGCCGCGCGACAGGTCGTTGACCGGCTTCTTGAGTCCCTGCAGGACTGGCCCGATCGCCACGGCGCCCGAGCTGCGCTGCACCGCTTTGTAGGTGTTGTTGCCGGTGTTGAGGTCAGGGAAGATGAACACGGTGGCCCGCCCCGCGACCTGGGAGTCCGGCAGCTTCGCCTTGGCAACGGCGACGTCGGCTGCGGCGTCGTACTGGATGGGTCCGTCGAGGGGCAGAGCGGGCATCCGCTCGCGCACGATCGCGGTCGCTGCGCGCACCTTGTCGACGTCGGCGCCCGAGCCCGACTCCCCGGTGGAGTACGAGAGCATCGCGACCCGAGGTTCGATGCCGAACTGCACCGCCGTAGCGGCTGCCGAAACAGCAATGTCGGCGAGCTGCTCGGCGGTCGGGTCGGGCACTACCGCGCAGTCGCCGTAGACGAGCACCCGATCCTCCAAAGCCATGAAGAACACGCTAGAGACGACTGACACTCCGGGTACGGTCTTGATGAACTCAAGCGCGGGTTTGATCGTGTGCGCGGTGGTGTGAGCTGCACCGGACACCATCCCGTCGGCGAGCCCAAGCTCAACCATCATGGTTCCGAAGTACGACACATCGGTCACGATGTCGCGGGCGTGCTCCAGGGTCATCCCCTTGTGCGAGCGTAACCGTGCGTACTCTTCGGCAAACCGCTCACGCAGCTCAGGGTCGGTTGGGCTGATGACGTGCGCTGCCGAGATGTCAACTCCCAGCCCGCTCGCTCGCGCACGAACGTCACTCTCATCACCGAGGATCGTCAGATCGACGACCGAGCGACTGAGCAGGGTTCCGGCCGCCAACAGAATGCGGTCCTCAGTTCCCTCGGGTAGCACAATGTGCTTGCGATCTGAGCGGGCGCGCTCGAGGAGTCCGTACTCGAACATGAGCGGCGTTACCGCATGGGGCTTGCCGGCGCCGATTTCTCGCAACAGCAATTCGGCGTCAACGTGCTTCTCGAAGAGCGCCAGCGCCGTGTCGATCTTGCGCTGCGATGTCGCGGTCATACGACCCCGAGTCTGTGCGAGCCGCTGCGCAGTGGCGTAGGTTCCGAACTCGCTGGTGACGATCGGCAGCGACTCATCGAGACCGGAAATCAGCCGCTCGATGATCGGAGACAGTTCAAACCCGCCGTTGAGCACGATCCCGGCGAGCGACGGGAAGGTGCCAGACGCATGAGCGGTGAGTGCCGCCAGCAACATCTCACTGCGATCACCGGGGATCACGACCAGCGCTCCCTCCATGATCCGCGGCAACACATTCTCCATTGACATGGCCGCGATTACGACACCGAGCGCTTCGCGGGCGAGCAAGGCCGGGTCGCCCTTCAGCAACGTGCCCTCAACAGCAGTCATCACTGCCGCCATGGTTGGGGCGACGAGGTGCGCGTCCTCGGGAATCGCCCAGGTGGGCACCCGAGCTGCGGATGCCACGGCCGCAACAATCTCGTCGAGCCGCTGCGGATCCGCCCGGTTCGCGACCACCGCGAGCAGTGACGCGTGGGCAGCGGATAGCTCGGGCATCGCCACCTCCGCGACCTGTCGTAGCTCGTCTGCGCTCCGCGCCCGCGACTCATCGGGCTCGCGGCCGGTCAGTACGAGAAGCACGGGAGCTCCGAGGTTGGCTGCTACCCGCGCGTTGAAGGCGAGCTCGGTCGGCGTGGCGATGTCGGTATAGTCCGAGCCGACGATGACGACGGCGTCGGTCTTGTGCTCGATCGACTTGTAGCGGTCGATGATGCGGGTGAGCGCGGCATCCTGATTCTCGTGAACCTCGTCGTAGGTGACGCCGACGCACTCGTCGTAGTCGAGGTTAACCCCGTCGCGCGCGAGCAGCAGTTCGAGCACGAAGTCGCGCTCCGTGGTCGAGCGGGTCACCGGGCGGAAGACTCCGACCCGTCCAACGCCCCGAAGCAGAGTGTCGAGCACCCCCAGCGCAACTGACGACTTACCGGAATGCCCCTCGACAGACGCAACATAAATGCTCTTGGCCACAAACAAACACTAGGTGACGTGCGTTAACAACTGTCGCGGCAGAAGGTCGAGCAAAGCGAGACGTCGGGCGCAGTTACCGACGTGGTGCATCTCGGTCGCGAGTGACTCGCTGCTTGCCCGAAAGACAATTGGGACCCCTCGCGCACCCGCCAGAGCCCGGTTACCCTTGCTACGTTTCCGTCCTGGGGGAGTTGGCCTGGGTGGCGCCACGCGAGGAGCCACCGACAATTGTAGCTTCCGGGCGAGAGAAGCGCCGCACTGGTCGAGCGGCTATGATTCTGTGAGGTTGTCTGCGGATGCGTAGATCGCCGACCAAGGAGAATTCGCCTAGTGGCCTATGGCGCACGCTTGGAAAGCGTGTTGGGTGAAAGCCCTCGGGGGTTCGAATCCCCCATTCTCCGCCACTGTCCTAATTGCGCTTGAGTGTCGAGAAGATTCCGCGCAGCACTTCTCGAACCACCGTCTGGCCGCCCCGCGAGCCGAGGAAGTCGCCGATCGGGTTGTCGTCCTTGCGCGTGGGTGTGCGCGTGGTGGTGCGGGGCGAGGTCTTGGGCTGCGAGCCCTTCTCCATGTCCCGCACCGCTTTGTCGTAGTCGGCCTTTACTTTCGCCGCGTCGCGAGCCTGCGCTGCGGCGAGCTTGTCGGCCTCTTGGCGGGCATCCGCTTCGGCCGCTGCATTCATCTTCACGGCGAGGATCTCTCGAGCAGAGTCGCGATCGACGGCAGTTCCGTAGGTTCCGGAGAGAGGGGATGCGTCAACGGTGGCCTGCATCTCTGCCGCGGGGGTCGGCGACATGGATCCCTGAGGCGCGCGCAACCGCGTCCACGCGACCGGAGACGGTGCACCCTTCTCGTTCATGACCGTGATGATGGCCTCACCGGTCGCGAGCGTCGTAAGCACCTCCTTGAGGTCGTAGCCCGAGATCGGGTAGGTCGAGACCGTGGACTTGAGGGCCTTCGCGTCATCCGGAGTGTGGGCTCGCAATTGGTGCTGAACTCGCGAGCCGATCTGCGCGAGTACGTCGGCTGGGACGTCCTTGGGTGTCTGAGTGACGAACACGATTCCAACGCCCTTCGACCGAATGAGACGGATCGTCTGAGTAATCGAGTCGATGAAGTCTTTCGAAGCTCCGTTGAATAGGAGGTGTGCTTCATCGAAGAAAAACACTAGCTTCGGCTTGTCGATGTCGCCGACCTCGGGCAGATCGTTAAACAGGTCGGCGAGTAGCCACATCAGGAAGGTGGAGAACAGCGCGGGCTTGTCTTGCACGCCGGGAATCTCCAGCAGGCTCACGATGCCCAAGCCCTCCGCGTTGGTACGCAGGAATAGGGCGGTGTCGATCTCCGGTTCACCGAAGAACACGTCGGCGCCCTGGTCGGCAAACGAGATCAGTTCGCGAAGGATAACCCCCGCAGTCGCACCACTAAGCCCGCCGAGGCTCTTCAGCTCGGGTTTGCCCTCGTCGCTGACGAGCCATTGGAGTACGGCGCGAAGGTCTGTCAGGTCGACCAGCGGTAGGCCCGCCCGGTCTGCATAGTGAAAGACCAGACCCAAGCTCGATTCCTGCGTCGGGTTCAGGCCGAGCACCTTCGATAGCAGCAGGGGGCCGAAGCTCGAGACAGTCGCGCGAATGGGCACGCCAATGCCCTGACCGCCGAGCGTGTAGTACTCGGTGGGGCTTGCCGTCGGAATCCAGTTTTGGCCGATGGAGGCCGTGCGCTCGAGCAGTTTGTCACTGGCCTCGCCCGGGCTCGCGATTCCGCTGAGGTCGCCCTTGATGTCTGCTGCGAACACCGGAACGCCGTTGGCCGAGAGCTGCTCCGCGAGCACCTGCAGCGTCTTGGTCTTGCCGGTACCGGTGGCGCCGGCCACGAGGCCATGACGGTTGATCATGGCGATCGGGATACGCACCGGAACGTCGGCGAGGGCATCTCCATTGACGAGGGCGCCCATCTCTAGCGCAGGTCCATCGAAGGTGTACCCGGCCTTGATAACGGCGACCTGCTCGGCGGTCAACGGACCGGCGGTCGACGTTGTTGCGACCTGCTGCGCGAGTGACTCGGGTGGCGATTCCGCCGATTCGGTCGCCTCTGCCAGAGCGGCCTCGGCCTCGGCCAGCGCCTTCTTTGCGGCCTCTACTTGCGCTGCGGCATCCGTCATTCTGCAAGTGTATTGATGCCGAGGGCACCCGAAGGCAGTTCGACGAAGCCGA
>JANOED010000059.1:0-25802 GCA_031413035.1 Leifsonia sp.
ACGGCGTCTTGACAGCGCGGAGTCGCTGATATTGAATCGTTACAATCTGAATTGATACATTCGGGTGCCCACTGGCTTCAACACGCCGAGCCGACCTCCAGCGAAAGGCAGACAATGACGTCTCAATCCCGAACCCGGTCACTCGTAGAGGGGACCGCACCCGCCACACTCCTGACGGTGATGGCGGCACCGGTCATCTCTCGGGCGTCAGCCGTTGGCACTACCCGGGGGAAGCTACAGTTCGAATGCATGATTACACGCAGGATGCGATCGACGCCCTGTTAGACGGTCACGCCGACACGCTCTATGACGAACGGGGAATTTGGCCGACGCGCCTCGCCAAGACCTGGCGCGCCAGGGTTCCGACTCGGTCAATGCTCATGATGGTTGACGCCTCCGCTGGCGTGCGGCTCAGCTTTCGAACCCGGGCGAGCTCGGTCGTGCTTGTGGGCGACTTTTACACGCTGTCGATCGACGGTGAGAACCGCTGGGGCAATCCGACTCTCAATCTCGTCACGGACGGTGCGAGTCGCACAGTGGAGATAGTCACCGAGTCGCAAGTGACACTCCACTCCCGAGCGGATGAGCTCGCCTTCTCGCACGGCTCACCAAGCAGACTCCGCTTCGAGTTGCCGCCTGAGCGGGAGAAGTCCATTGTCATGTGGTTGCCGCACAATGCCATCTCGCGCCTGCGTCTGCTTAGTGCCGATGCGCCACTACTTCCGATCGATGATGATCGCCCCACCTGGCTGCACCATGGCTCGTCGATCAGCCACTGTCTAGAGGCGTCGTCGCCGTCGGAGACCTGGCCGGCTCTCGCGGCAGTCGACCTCGACCTTCGCCTGATCAACCTGGCATTCGCGGGTAATGCACTGCTCGATTCTTTTGTCGCGAGGCAGATTCGAGATACGCCAGCCAACCTGATCACTCTCAAGCTTGGCATCAATCTCGTGAACGCCGCTGCTATGACGCTTCGATCGTTCGTGCCAGCGGTCGAAGGCTTCCTTGACATCATCCGCGAAGGGCACCCCACGACGCCCATCGTTCTCATCTCTCCGATCACATGCCCCATGCATGAGATTCAGGCAGGGCCTACGAGCGTTGATGAGGCGGGGGTGTGCTACCGCCAGGACGATCTCGCTCAATCGAGCGACTCGCTTTCGCTGGTGAGAATTCGGCAAGCGCTTGAATCTGTGGTGGCGCGACGATCTGCCGATAGTGAGCTTCACTACATCACTGGGCCGAGCCTCTTCAACGAGGAACATGTCACCCAGGGGATGCTCCCTGACGGTTTGCATCCGAGCCCAGTTGGGTATCGCGTCATGGCCGCAAATTTTGCGCATCAATATCGAGCGCTGGGCCTGGTTCTCGAACCGCTGAAGCAGGCGAGAGTGGCCGGGGCGGCTTTGTGAGCGCTAGCGTGCGACGTACTTCTGCCGCTGCCGCCCGAGCCCAGCGATCTCGATTTCGACTACGTCTCCTGCGCGCAAGTACGGAAAGCGCCCCGACAGGGCGACGCCTTCCGGCGTTCCCGTGAGAATGACATCACCGGGCTCGAACGCGACGTAATGACTGAGTCTGTGAACCAGCGTCCCGACGTCGAAGATCATGTCGGCCGTCGTCGAGTCTTGACGCGCCTCGCCATTGACCCAACTCTGTAGTCGCGCAGAGGAGGGATCGAACTCGTCAGGTGTTACGAGAAACGGACCAGCCGGAGCAAATCCCGTCAAGCACTTGCCCTTGCTCCACTGCCCGCCAGAGTGCTCGACCTGGTACACGCGCTCCGAGAGGTCATTGGCGGCGAAGTACCCTCCCACTGCGCTCAACCCAGCGGCGGAGGACTCGAGAAACGCTGCTGATGAACCGATCACAACACCCAGCTCGACTTCCCAATCAACCGCAATGGCCGCGCTCGGTACTGCGACGTCATCGTTGGGGCCCGCCCATGTGTTGGGCGCCTTAAGGAACATGATCGGTTCCGTCGGGGGCGGCGCCCCCGACTCGGCGGCGTGCGCCGCGTAGTTCATCCCGACACACAAGATCAGGCTGGGACGAGCGATCGGTGGACCGACCCGCATTCCTTCTAAAGAGACCGGTGGCAAAGCGCTGTCTTGAAGTGCGCGTGCCACTTGCGTGGGCCCATCCTCAACCCAGAACTGCCTCGACAGGTCGGCCACAATCGATTCAGTGCTGAACCATCGGCCGTCTTTCTGGACCACGGGCCGCTCACTGCCGAACGGTCCAACGCGCATGAATTTCATGGCCTAGATGCCGAGGCTTTCGCCGCCATCGATGTACAGGTCGTGCAGTGAAATGTGGTCAGCGTTGTCAGAAAGGAGAAATTCGATGGCGTGTGCGATGTCTATGGGATGTCCGACTCGGCCGTCTGGAATGCGTGGTCGGAAAGTCGACAAGTCGCCCTCGTGAAGTTCCACGGCAGCGTGGTCACTTGCCAAGCTGCTCATCATCGGGCTCTCCGTCGGTCCTGGCGCCACAAAGTTGATGCGCACGCCTTGCGACCGCACCTCCATGCCGAGAACGCGAAGGGCTTGACGCATTCCCGCCTTTGACGCCGAGTAAACAGCTTGCCGCATGCGGGGCATGCGCGCAGCTATTGACGTCACCGCCACGATCGAACCGCCGCCTCTGGTGATCATGCTCGCCGAGAATTGGCGAGCTGTATCGAACACGCCAACCAGGTTGACGGCGAGCACACTGGTGAAGTCGTGCGGCTGAACCTCCAGCGATGGCGCTGCGGCAAACTGACCAGCCACGATCGCGACCCGGCTTGCGTTCGGCGCGGCGGCAACGAGGCTGCTGACCGAGTGGGGGTCGGTGATGTCGACTCGTAGCGCCAGGACATCCCGACCGAGAGCCCGCAGTTCACGCGCGAGCGATTCGGCTTTCTCGAGCGAGATGTCGGCAACGAGCACCGGATGCTCTTCGCTGAGATGCCGGGCGACAACCTCGCCGATTCCCTGAGCGGCTCCGACAACAACGGTGGTGTGAGCTGATGACATGAGTGTCACCCTTTCGGGGTCGAGATGGTTCCCTGAAGTACGGCAACGCGCGCTCCCGTACGAGCCGCTTCGTAGGCCGCGTCGATGGCCGATACCGCTGCTGCGGCCAGATCACCGGGTGCTCGATTCGGAGTGCCGTCGAGAATTGCTGATACGAATCCGTCAACCGGCGCGAATCGGGGGTAGGCCGGGAGTGTGACGTCGTGGCGTATCCACTCCGCGACACCACTCTCGGTGAACAGCCATGCCTCTGCGGCGAGCATGTCGTACTCGAGCATTCCCGCGGTGCCGTGAAAGCGCAACCGATGACGGCCGGGCACGCCATGAGGCGTGGTTCCGACCGAGCTCGCCACACCAAGTACCTCACCGTCGAGCGCCATCGTAAGCGCGTTGGCGACGTCGACGATCAGGCCGCGATTGTTCATGAACGCGCTGACCTCGAGCACTTGCCGTCCGCTGAGATAAACCGCACTGCCCAACAGGTGGCTCAGTTGCGTCTGCCCTTGACCGCCACCCGACAGGGTCGGATCGGAGTATGTCGGGCCGTGTGCTTTGCCGGGGACTCGGGTGCTGGGCTCATGCGAGGGAGGGGCGACGTAGAGCACTCCTGCTGATGAGGAGAAGTCGCCGTTGATGGCAACCAGGTCTCCGATTCGGTTCTGAACGGCGTCACGGATGCGCGGGATCGTGTCTTGGTACTGATACGTCGAGCCGCCCGCGAGTACGAGGTTCCCCTCACGGGCCAGCTCCACAAGGTGCCACGCTTCGGCCGCCTTGGTGGTGAGGGGCTTCTCGATCAGCGCGTGCAGACCCGCACTGAGAGCGTGGACCCCGAGGGAGTAGTGAGAGGTGTGTGGCGTCGCGATGACCACCGCGTCGAGGCGGTCAACGATGCCGTCGAGCGACACGGTGGCGATCTCGGCACCGAACTGTTCGGCGGCTGACTGGGCCGAGCCCAGGTCGGCATCGCACACTGCCTCGAGCCGCACGCGAGGGTTCGCGGCTAGTGCGGGCAAGTGTGCGGTCGTTGCCCACCAACCGGCACCGATCATTCCGACACGAAGCACGGATGTCATGTCAGCTGAGTGAGGATGTCGCGGGTGATGACCCGCACCAATCGGGATCGATCAGCAATGTCGAGTCCGAATCCGGGTGCGTCGTCAACGAGAACCGTGCCTCCAGATGGCACGAACTCGCCTGTCAGCACTCCGTCAAACAGCGGCTTCAACTGATCACCGTTGCCCGCCATCACCGCCACTTCGCCGAAGGTCGCTTCGGGATAGGTGGCAAGAAAGTGGAAGCTGTAGTTCGTGCCGACATGCGGAATGATGCGCTTGCCGGAGGCCGACGCTACCGCGGCGATTCTTCGTAACTCAGTGAGCCCGCCGCACCAGTTTGGGTCGGGCTGAAGGATGTCGACACCGGCATCGCAGAGGAGCTTGAACCCGCGAGCGGTGTACTCGTGTTCGCCGGTGTTGAGCGTCATTCCGGGGGGCATGCGTCGCCGCAGTTCTGCGTGGCCCGCATAGTCGTCTGGCGGCAGGGGCTCTTCGATCCATCGGTATCCGAGATCGGCGAGAGCCCACGAAAGCCGCACGGCATACTCGACATCGAGCGCCATCCAGCAGTCCATGAAGAGCGGAAAGTCGGGCGCAGTTGCTTCGCGGGCCCTTCGCGCGCGTTCCACATTGAGGCGAAAGCCTTCTTCACCTTCGCTGGGCCCCCACGTCAAGGGAAGTTTCGCTGCCTGCATGCCGAGAGCGTGCATTGCTCCCGCATTCGGCCCGGTGCCGTACACGTTGATCTTTGTTTCTGCCGCGCCGCCGCTCAACGCGTACACCGGTTCGGCTGCGATGCGTCCGTGCAGATCCCAGACGGCCAGGTCGACCGCGGAAATCGCGTGAAGGACAATGCCCTTTCGTCCGTACAGCATTGTCGAGCCGAACATGCGATCCCAAATCACATCGTGAGCGAATGCCGACTGTCCTTCGACCATTCGGGCGAGCAGAAGCTCAACGATCGCGGCCGAAGCGACGCCACCGTTGGTCAGCCCGATGCCGACGTGGCCTGAGGCTGATTCCACTTCGACAATGATCGTTCGCCCGTCACCGCCAATCGCGGCACTGCGGCTGTCTCGAAACTCTGGGTACTTGGTCAACGGATGCGCAACCTTCGACCGTTGCCAATCCAGTACTTCTGGCATTTCGGAAGTCTCGCCTTGAGGGGCGGCCGTCGCGTCTTTGACGACCCAGGCGCGAACACTGACAATTTGATCGCCGGCAACCATGGCAGCGCATCCTCCGTATCTTGCTCACCCACTGGCGAGATTGAAACCTTTTTAGCAGAATCTCACCCACGCGAAAGAGTTTTCGCTAACATGAAATTCCACCGCCCTCCTCCGTGACGAAAGGTGCTGTGATGCCGCGACCGAGCACCGTGCCAGATCATAAGGACTCTGAGAGCCACCGAGCTACGGTGAAGTCGGCCGACCGCGCACTCGCGTTACTCGAGTATCTTGCCGAGGTCAAACGGGCATCATTCTCAGAGATATCGCGAGATCTCGGTCTCCCATACTCGTCTACGCATCAACTGCTGGGCACTGTTGCGGACCGGGCTTTCATCGAATACGTCGAGCTCACCAAGACCTATCGGCTCGGGGCGAAAGTATGGACTGTGGGTCGTGAGTACCATGGTGTGGGCGAGATCGCCCAAGCAGCGAAACCCCTCATGGACGCACTCGTGGCCTCGACGCGTGAAACGGTACAGCTCGCTGCGCTTGACGGGCGGCACAATGTCTATCTCGCCGTTTCGGAGTCTCCTCATCCCATGCGATTGGCATCGTCGGTCGGAGCCCGCCTACCAGCCCACGCGACTGGTCTCGGCAAGACGCTGCTCGCCGCGCTTGGTGACGAGGAGGTGCTGCGACGACTGGGTACACACGAGCTTGAGCGCTTTACCGAGTTCACCATCACAAACCGCCCAGTTCTGCTCGGCGAGCTACGGCGCGTTCGACAACGTGGGTTTGGTGAAGACAATGGCGAGTACGCCGTGGGTTGTCGCTGCGTCGCCGTGCCCGTGCGTGACGCGCAAGGAACGGCAGTCGCCGCGATGTCGGTGACAGTTCCCACTCCGAGACTCTCCGATCGACTCATGGCACTTATTCGCGTCGAACTGGCCGCGACCGTCACCGAGCTCGAGAGCGTTCTGAAGGCGACATCCACGGAACGAGGGCGGACGTTGTGACGATTCGGGCAGACGCACACTGCCACGCGTGGGAGCGGTGGCCTTATGACCTCGCGGCGCCGGACGCCGCAACTCGCGGCTCTGTCGACGCTCTTCTGTACGAGATGGATAGGAACGACATTGACGTCGCCGCTGTGGTCTGTGCTCGCATCGGGGGAGGCCGCGGCGGGGCTGGTCATGCGAACGATGACAACAACGACTACGTTGCGAGCGCTGCTCGTAGGCACCCCGACCGCCTTGTCGCCTGGGTAGACGTCGACTCGACGTGGAGCCCGGATTACCACACCACGGAGGCATCTCAACGGTTGAAGCGTGAGGTAGGCAGGGTCGGGGCGTCAGGCTTTGCCCACTATGTGGGACCGGAGAACGACGGCTGGTTGGCGAGGGACGAGGGGGTCGAGTTTCTTGCCGCCGCGGCTGAGCTAGGGTTGATTGCCTCCATCTCAGCGACGCCCGATTGGTTGCGAGATGTGCGAAGCGCGGCGCTTCAGGTGCCGACCCTCCCGATACTTCTCCACCATATGGGACTGCCGATGGAGAGCCGCGCTGATCCCGGAACACTGGACGAGATCATGGCGTGTGCCGAGGTGCCGAACATCGGCATCAAGGTGTCGGGGTTTCACTACAACGCTGCCCAGTGGTGGAACTTTCCGCACATCGATGTCGACGATCTGTTCCGCCAATTGGTGGTGAACTTCGGAGTCGAGAGACTTCTTTGGGGATCCGACTTTCCGGCCGCTCGCGATCATGTGACCTATCGACAGTCGATGGAGAACGTCAGGCGTCACGAGAATCTTGTGGGACCAGAAGGTCTTGGCGCGATCATGGGCGGAAACCTCCTTCGCCTCCTTGGTAGATAAGCGTACTGTGCAATACTGAAACGATTCAGAAATCCTGATTCATCGCGCCCTCGCTAAAGGACTGTTGTCATGAGCACCGAGCACCAGCCAGCTGTTAGCTTCCCCCGCGCCAAAGATTCGAGCCAGGTCTTGTTGCACGGAGATCGCCCGTACGCCGATCAGCTGGGTGCCCGAGACGTATGGGTCTGGAAGCACCAAGACCGCTATTTCATGCACTACGACGCCGCCGGCGATACCGGATGGCTTGCCGCCCTGGCCACCAGCGATGACGGACTCTCGTGGGTCAAGCACGGACCGGTGCTATCGCTCGGACGCTCCGATGAAACCGACTCTGCATCCGCTTCCTACGGTACGACGTACTTTGACGGCGAGCGATGGCACATGTTCTACCTCGGAACGCCGAACGCAGCCACAGATGGCTATCGCACTCCGTCCTTCCCCTATTCCACGATGAAGGCCGAGGCGCCGTCACCATTTGGCCCCTGGCGCAAACGTCCAGATGTCATCCCGTTTCGCCCCGAAGAGGGGTCGTGGTATGACGACACTGCGAGCCCTGGCCAGGTCATCCGGCACGGAGATGGCTACGTCATGCTGTTCAGCGCGGCAACCACGATCGACGGGAGCATCAAGCGCACCTTGGGCCTCGCGCGCACCGACAATCTAGACGCCACCTGGACTGTTGACGTCGAACCCGTGCTTCCGCTCGAAGAGCAGATCGAGAACTCGTCTCTGTACTTCGAAAAGTCGAATGGCCTGTGGTTTCTGTTCACGAATCACATCGGAGTCGCCACCGGAGTGGCTGCCGTGTCGCCGCAGGGGTCTCCTGAATACACCGACGCAATCTGGGTCTACTGGTCGAGTGACCCCACACGGTGGTCCCCCGATCAGCGTGCTGTGGTTATAGACGCCTCAGACACTGGCTGGTCGCCCCGCGTTGTCGGCCTGCCCAGTGTGGTCGAGGTGGGCAATCGCCTTGCGCTCTACTACGACGGATCCACACGGGACGCGATTGACCACGGATTACGCGACATCGGCGTTGCATACCTTCACCTGCCTTTGCGCCCGGCGCACTCTTAGCCTGCGGACGGCGTTCGATCCCTATCGGCCGGTGGAAGTGGAGACCACGTACTCATGAGACCCTGCCCCGGCCGTCAATCGCCGGTCGGGTAGCTCTACTGTCGCTGTCGAGCCAGGAGGCACGGTGAGCGAGATGCGGTATGTCGTGCCAGTTCGAACCCACCCGGCGGCAACGAGCCCTCGTGGCGATTCGAAGGTCGCCGCGACCTGATCGAATCGGTCAGTGAGAGTCGGTCTGATCAACAGATCGCGATAGCCGACCGAGTCGGGGTGCTGATCGATTCCTGCAAGGTACCGGTAGAGCCATTCGCCGACCGAACCCAACGAGTAGTGATTGAACGAGTTCATGGTCGGAGTGTGGAACCCACTCTCCGGCGTCCAGCCATCCCATCGCTCCCAGATGGTTGTGGCCCCGTGTGCGATTGAGAATCCCCAAGAGGGGAATCGCTCTTCGAGCAGTAAGTCGAGCGCGAGATCCTGGTGGCCGAGTTCGGTGAGAATCGGACACAGCAAGTTGACTCCCAGAAATCCGGTGCTCAGCAAACGCCCGTTGTCAACGATGTTCGTGACCAGCCGGTCGCTCAGTGCCGCTCGCCGATCGTCGCCGACGAGGCGCCACGCCAAGGCAACGAGGTATCCCGTCTGGGTATCTCCCAGCACCTCGCCGTCTGCCGACACGAGGGTCGCCTCGAATTGTCGGCGAAGCATCTGAGCGAGCTGCTCATATTCAGCGGCGACCTCCGGCATAGCCAGCGCGTGCGCGGCTTGCCCAACGATGTCGAGTGAGTGGATACGGTACGCAAGACTCACGACTGGCTTTGGCGTGTCTGCACCGACAGAAAGCCAGTCGCCATAGTTGTTGCCGACGGACCGCGTCCATGCCCCGTCAGGGTTCTCGCGTGACACGTAGTCCACCCACCCGCGCATCATCGAAAAGTGCTTCTCGAGCAGGTCTCGGTCGCCGTAGGTCCTGTACAAGTGCCAGGGAACGATCGTGGCGGCGTCACCCCAAGCAGGGGCGCCGTCGAAGAAGTTCGTGGACGTAGGTGGCAGGGGAACGACATCAGGCACGCGACCGTCAGGTGCCTGTGCGCCGGCCAGGTCCTCAAGCCAGCTGGTCATGAATGCGTAAATGTCGCTGTTTAACGCTGCAGTTGGGGTGAAGATCTGCGCATCGGCGGTCCACCCGAGGCGCTCATCACGCTGATTGCAGTCTGTTGGGATTCCGACAAAGTTTCCGCGTTGGCTCCACTCGATGTTCGAGATCAACTGATTTACGAGTGGGGACGAGGTGGAAATCTCACCGACCATTTCAAGATCAGACGACACGACCTGCGCTTCGATGAACCTAATTTCGGCCGTTGACCGTAGCCCGCTGACCGACGCGTAGCGGAACCCATGCAGGGTGAACGCGGGCTCGAAATCGAGCGTTGCACCATTGGCCACCACGATGTCGAGTGCCTCGGCACTGCGGAGGTTATCGGTGTAGAGGTCGGTACCATCGACCATCTCGCCATGCGACAGGTGGATGATGTCGCCGCGGTGCAGCCCCGTGATCTGAAGCCGCAACCGGCCGATGAGGTTCTGACCAAAATCGATGAGCGTCGAGCTATCGCGAACATCTATCGAGACGGGCGCGACGCGCTTCACGACTTTCATGGGCTCACCAACTTGCGAGCGGAGATGACGTGAGCCGATGCCGACCACCACGTCGCGCCAGCCTCCTGTATCTCCCCCCGTCAGCCACTCAGGCGTGGCGACGGTGTAGTCGTGATACTCACCCATCAGCAGGTCGGCCATCACGCGATGACCGAATTTTTCCTGCCAACCTTCGTCGGTTCGATAGACAAATTTCTCACCAGAGGTAAGTTCCACGTGCAGTTCAGCCAGGAGCGCCGGCGCTGGGCCGTACTGCTCTGCCTGCTTGCGAGTGTGGTAGCCCACATACCCGCTCCACCACCCGTCGGCTACTTCAGCGGCCCACGTATTCGTGCCTGCCTCAACCAAAGATGTGACGTCGTACCCCTGATAGTCGAGACGGCGCTCGTAACTCGTCCATCCGGGCGTGAGCTCGCTGTCGCCGACGCGGATGCCGTTGACGTAGGTTCTGTAGACACCTTCGGCTGTGGCGAAGAGGCGCGCGCTCCGCACCTCAGAGGTAATCGAGATCTGCGTTCGCAATTGCAGCGATGGCTGGGAATACATCGTTCGCCAGCTGCGGCCGAGGTCAACTGGTTGTCGCTTGTCGACGAGACCGCCATCGTCCCCAAACCACGGTTGAGAATTGCGTCGAATCCACTCTGCTGAGAATTCGATTACCCCAGTACCGAAGTGCGCCGCCACAGAGCTTTCGACGACGCCGTCGTCGAGCGCCAGCACCCACTCGTAATCCGCGACCGGCGCGAGGGTTTCCGAGGGAATGGTGGCGGAGGTCACATCGCCATCAATCCAGTCCGAGTCCCAGACGATCGCTGAGGCCTTCGTGTCGGTCACCATGATTCGGTGACGGCGCGCTGAGGCGCCAGTGTCGCTCCGCAGTCGCCAGGTCAACCGCACCGGACTCGACGGCTCGACTTCCAACGGGCGCGAGCGCCCATTGGTCTTGAGTGCGTAACCCCAAAGAGTAGGACTGGTCATGCCTTGACACCGCCGCCGAACGACAGAGACGTGATGAACGACTTCTGCGCGAAGAGGAATGCCACGTACACCGGGATGGACGTCAAGAGCATCGCAGCGAACACAGGAGAGTAGCCATAGATGAATTTCTTCGCGGCGAGATCGCCGATGCCGATCGGCAACGTGAAGAGCTCCGCAGATCGCATAGACACCAAAGCGTAGATGTACTCATTCCACGCGCCCATGAAAGCGAGAACCGCAACCGTCGCGGCGGCCGGCCGAATAAGCGGGAACATGACGTGGACGAAGATCTGCCAGGGCGTCGCACGGTCGATCTCCGCCGCCTCTGCGTAGGAAGAAGGGATGGCGTCGAAGTAGGTCTTCATGAGGTAGACACCCACCGGGAGTGTGCCTGCCGCGTACGGCCCGATGAGACCGATGTGGGTGTTGAGAATTCCCAAGTCGCCCGAGATCAGGAAGACCGGGAGAAGGAACAGCGGCGCGGGGATGAGGAGCACGCCGATAAACACAGCGAAGAGCTGCGTGCTGCCCGGGAATCTCAGGATTGAGAACGCGTACCCTGCGCCGGCGCAGCACACCACCGACACGACAACCACGGCGAGAGTGACCAGAATGCTGTTCAAGAAGTACTGAGGCAACGGAGTTGTCTGGAACGCAGTCACGTATCCGTCAAGGTTGGGTGAGAGGGGGAGGCCCCAGGGGCGCGCCAGGATGTCTGCGTCGGTGCGGAAAGATTGGAACGCTAGCCATACGAGTGGATAGGCCGAGAACAGCGCATACGCCCATGCGATAGTTGTGGCGGCGGGGGACGCTCCCCGTGAGTAGCGGGCGCGGCGGGGTGCCTTAGTTCGAGTCGTCATGAGTGCTCCTGTCGAGGGCCGCGGCTCGTCGACGGCGACGAGAGACGATCTGGGGGATGAGGGCAAATCCAACGAGCACGACCGCGATCACGAGTCCCAGCGCATTGGCATAGCCGTAGTTGTTGTTCACGAACCCTTGGATGTAGACGTACAACGTCACGATCGTTGTCGAGTTGATCGGCCCACCGCGGGTAAGGATATAGACGAGGTCGAAAGACCGAAACAGACCCACCGCCAGAACGAACATGACCAGAACGATGGTCGGCCAGATTATGGGCAAGACCACACGCATCATGCGAGTCCAGTGGCCAGCGCCGTCGAGTTCAGCAGCTTCGATGACTTCGTGCGGGATCGCAAGCATCGCGCCGAATATCAGCAGCATCGCGAACGGAACTGTTGTCCAGATCTGGACGACCGACACAGTTCCGAGTGCGCTGCTCTCGGCTGAAAGCCACTGCCCCGCAAGGAAGTCGAGGCCCACTGCACGAAGTGTCGAGTTGATGAGCCCGTTCTGCGGCTCAAGCATGAACTGCCACAGCAAACCGGTCACGATGACCGGCATGATGTACGGGATCAAGAGCACGATCTGGAGGCTTCGCCATCCCCTTACGCGGATGTACAAGAGGTAAGAAATGAGAAACCCAAGGAATACCGAGGCAAGGACGACGACGACGGCAAAGATGATGTTGCGACCGAAGGCCGCATAGAGCTTCTCATCCTGAACCGCTCGCAAGAAGTTCTCGGCCCCAACAGGATCCATGTCGCCGTAGCCGGATGCGCTCGTGACGCTGTACTGGGCCGCGACGAAGATCGGCCAGATGATGAAGATTGCCAGAAGTATGAAGGCGGGCATGGCCATGGCCACGCCGAGCCAGGGAGCGCCTCTTCGCGCGCTGTGATGACGAGTCATGGGTTTACTTTCGTGAAGCCGTCGGTGCTGAACGCTCGAGCGGGCGGCCGCGAAGCTCTCGCAGCCGCCCGCTCAATGAGTTGTGGCTCTACTGCTCGAAGAGCCCTTCGGTTGCAGCCGCGGCCTGCGCGCCCGTGAGGTTGCCGAAGTACAGGCCCGGAAGAACCTCAGTGTTCCACGCGGTTCCACCCTCCGCCGTGAACGCAGGCAAGTAGGTGCTGCTATCGAGGAAGCCATTACCTGCGGCCTCGAGGAACGCGCCCATGAGCGGGTTGCTGCTCGACAGATCGATGTTGATGCTGGGGATCGTGAATTGCGATCCAGCAAGCTCCGTCTGGAGCCCGGCCGAGGTCAGGAACTTGGCGAAAGCGACGGCGGCCGAGTGGTTCTCGGAGTCGGCGCTGACGGCAATGACGTTGGCGCCACCGCCGCCGAGGATACGGTTCGGCTCGTTGCCAGCGAGAGCCGGCAGAACGTAGGTGCCGATCTCGAAGTCCGCACCCTCAACAACAGCACCCAGGAAGTTCTCGGGCACGCTGACGAATTGAGCGGTCTCTTTCTGCAAGAACAGTGCGGTCTCGCCCGCGATGTCCGTCGTCACCTGGCTATCGACCCAGCAACCCGCGTTGACCATTTCTTCGATGATCTCGTAGGCGCGAACGTAATCGGCGTTTGACACATCGAAGTCGGCGACGTCGCTACCGAAGAGCGTCTGGTCGAGCGCGAGGTAGGCCCACCAGCTGCCCCACACAGCGCCCGTGAGCGACATGGGGATGTAGCCCGCGGCGCTCAGCGCCTCACAATTGCTGATGAGCTCGTCGAAGTTGGTCGGCGGCTCAATGCCCACCTCGGCGAAGATGTCTGCGTTGTAGATCGACGCCACGCTGATCGCGTTGAACGGCAGGCCGTAGGTCTCGCCCTCCGTTGCGACGCTCGCCAACTGCGCGTTCGCACCACTGAGAAGACTGGGCACGAAGCTCTCGCCCCAGGTTCCATCGAGGTCGAGGGCATCAGTCGCCAGAGCCTCATTGAAATCGTAGAGCTGACCTGCTTCTGCGAGGTCAGTGAGCGGCTGTCCCTGAACAGCGAAAACATCGGGAAGATCGCCGCTCGCGGCGAGCGCCTGGAGCTTCGTCGGGTAACCGTCAATCGCCGTGAACTCGAGCGTGACATTAACGTTCGGGTAGAGCTCTTCGAACTGGTCGACCACTGCCTGATCGGCGTAGGCCCACCACGTCGAGAACGTGATGTCACCCGAAATCTTGGTCGGGTCGGTCTCGAGAGTGGAGCCGGAAGTGGGCTCGTCAGTCGCGCTCGTGCAGGCGGAAAGCGCGAGCGCCGCGACAGACGCTCCTGCGACTGCTGCGATCACGCGCCGTTTGGCTGTCTTAAACATCATTGTTTGCACCTCTTGGTAAAGGGGGGACCGGTGCCGATCGACTCCAGCCATTGTCCTCGCAGCATCCGATTGATGATCGACGCCGATTGAATCAATTCAAAAAAGATACCAACGGAGCCCTCTTTGCGCAACAGTGCCGTGATCTCGCTGATTAGAAAGTTTCAAAACACGAGGAGAATCCCTGCGATTCAGCAGAAGTGCTTGACAACATCACGGCTCCTGAGGCCCCAGTAGCGGCGTTGATGCGCAACAAACGACCGAGCTGGCAGGAGCGCGGAGAGCCGTTGGGCTACCGAACGGTGCTCTCGCGCACTATGAGCTCCGGCATAAATACGACTTGGCGCCCTGGCCCGACTCCCCGCTCGGCTTCGTCAAGCAGAATCTCGATAGCCGTTTGGCCGATAAGCCGGGCCGGCTGACGGATCGAGGTGAGGGGCACGACGGTGCCCGCTGCGAAGTCGATGTCGTCGTAGCCCACAATGGCCATGTCGTCAGGGATCGAGAGTGTTCCCAACATCACGAAGGCTTGAATCGCACCGATCGCCATCAAGTCGTTGGCTGCGAACACGGCATCGGGCCGGTCGGTTGGGCTTCGAGCGGCAATCTGCTCACCGAGGCGACGTCCTTCGAGAATTCCGAGGTTCGATCCACTGATGACCTCAATGCGGACGTCGTCATGGACTTGCGCAACTTGTTGCAACCCCAAGAGGCGGTCTTGAACTTGGCGGATGCTGAGCGGCCCGCACAAGAACGCGATCTTGCGATGACCGAGCCCCACAAGGTGCTCCCCAGCCAGTCGGCCTCCGGCGACGTCGTCCACCGACACCGAACTGAATTCTCCGGAGCTTGACGTGCGGTCGACCAGAACTGCGGGCGTGCCCCGCTCTCTCAACCGCCCCAGTCGAGTCTCGACGTCTCCGACGGGTGTGACCAGAATGCCGCGCATCCGCTGTTCTTCAAACAAGTCGAGGTAGGCCGCCTCTTTCGCCACCTTCTCGTCACTGTTGCCCAAGACGATCGAGTAGCCAGCCTCGAGTGCGCCGTCTTCGGCCCCGATGGCGAGCTCACCGAAGAACGGGTTGCGGATGTCGAGCACAATGAGCCCGATGGCTCGACTGCTGCCCGCGCGCAATTGTCGGGCTGCGTCATTGCGCACGAAACCCAGCGCATCAATGGCAGCCGTCACCTTTCGCGCCGTCTCGACGGAAACCTTGTCGGGTCTATTCAAAACGTTCGAAACCGTGCCGATCGATACTCCCGCCAGGTCGGCCACGTCTCGCATGCTGGACGGTATGGCTCTGCTCACCCGCACATTGTATGCCGCAGGGCATCCCGGGTCTCGGCAAAGTTTGACGATCTTGTCGGCGCTCGCTATCGTGGCCATTTATAGAATGAAACGTTTTAGAGACTTCGGAGCCTCAATGACGACCGCCGGAATCACCCGCGTGTGCTTCACGCTACGCATTCGACCGAACATGCTCGAGGAGTATCGGCAATGGCACAGTGCCGTCTGGCCGGAGATGCTCGAGGCCCTCTCGGCGACGGGCTGGCACAACTACTCGCTTTTCCTTGACGACAGCGGGCTGCTCGTCGGCTATCTCGAGACCGATGACTTTGCGGCCGCACAAGCGGCGATGGCCGAGACCGATGTGAACGCCCGTTGGCAGGCCGAGATGGCGCCCTTCTTCGTCGAGCTTCAGGGCCGCCCCGACGAGAGCATGCGCGTTCTTCCTCTCGTGTTCCAGCTAGAGACCCAGCTCGCGGCTCTGAGCGACACCCCCGATCGAAAGACGACCTCATGACCTCCCGCTTTGCTCAGATCGCGCCGCACCTCGAGCGCCAGGCCATCGAGCTGCCATCCTGGGCCTTCGGCAACTCCGGCACCCGCTTCCGCGTCTTCAGCACGCCCGGCACGCCGCGTGACCCCTTCGAGAAAATCGCGGATGCAGCACAGGTTCACGCGCACACGGGCCTTGCCCCCACGGTGGCCCTGCACATCCCCTGGGACAAGGTCGACGACTACACGGCTCTTCGCGCCCACGCCGACGAGCAAGGAGTCGCGCTCGGCACGATCAACTCGAACACCTTCCAAGACGAGGAGTACAAGTTCGGTTCGCTTGCGGCGAGCGACCCAACGGTGCGTCAGCGCGCGATTGATCACCATCTCGACTGCATCGACATCATGCATGCGACCGGCTCGCGCGACCTCAAGATCTGGCTGGCCGACGGCACGAACTATCCGGGGCAAGACGACATGCGTCGCCGCCAAGATGCCCTCGCCGAGAGCCTTGCAGCCATCTACGCGCGCCTCGGTGAGGAGCAGCGCCTCGTGCTCGAATACAAGTTCTTCGAGCCGGCGTTTTACCACACCGATGTTCCCGATTGGGGAACGGCCTACGCTCAGGTGGCCGCACTCGGCGATCGCGCGATGGTCTGCCTCGACACCGGTCACCACGCCCCGGGCACGAACATCGAGTTCATCGTCATGCAGCTGCAGCGCCTCGGCAAGCTCGGCTCGTTCGACTTCAACTCGCGCTTCTACGCCGACGACGACCTCATCGTCGGGGCGGCCGACCCGTTCCAACTCTTCCGCATCATGGTCGAGGTCGTGCGCGGCGGCGCCTACGACGAGGGCAGCGACGTTGGATTCATGCTCGACCAGTGCCACAACATCGAGGAAAAGATCCCCGGTCAGATCCGTAGCGTGCTCAACGTGCAGGAGATGACCGCACGCGCGCTGCTGATCGACCGTGCAGCGCTCGACGCCGCCCAGCGGGCGAATGACGTGCTCGCGGCGAACGGCATCCTCATGGACGCCTTCTACACGGATGTCCGCTCCGACCTCGCCGCCTGGCGCGAGTCGCGCGACCTGCCGGCCGACCCGATGGCTGCGTATGCCGCCAGCGGGTACCGAGACCGCATCGTGGCCGAGCGCGTCGGCGGCACGCAAGCGGGATGGGGAGCGTGATGAGCAACATTTCGACACTGCTGACCCCCAAGGCTCGCCGCAAGACCCGTATCGGCCTCGTCGCCGGCGGACTCGGTACCTACTGGCCTCAGTTTCCGAACCTGCTGCCCAAGTTGCAAGAGAGCGCCCGGTACGTCTCGGAGCGGTTCCAGGCGATGGATGCCGAGGTCATCGACGCAGGTTTCATCTCTGACGCACAAGAGGGCGCCGCGGCCGCAGAGAAGTTGCGCTCGGGTGACTGCGATCTCATCGTCATGTTCATCACCACCTACCTAACGTCGTCCATGGTCTTGCCGATCGCGCAGCGCTCGAACACGCCGGTGCTCGTGATCGACCTGCAGCCCTCAGAGAAGATGGACCACGCGAACTTCGACACGGGGGCCTGGCTCGCCTACTGCGGGCAGTGCTCCGTTCCCGAGGTTGGCAATGTGTTCCGTCGGGCGGGCATTCCTTTCCGTTCGGTGTCGGGCCACCTCACGCACGAGCCCGCGTGGCGCCGCATCGAGCAGTGGATCAACGCGGCGCATGTGCGCGCGACCCTGCGTCACGCCCGCCACGGGCTCATGGGTCACGTGTACCCCGGCATGCTTGACGTCTCGACCGACCTCACCCTGTTGCCGGTGACGTTTGGGTCGCACGTCGAGGTTCTTGAGTTCGACGACCTGCGCGTTCGGGTCGAGAAAGTCACCGAGGCCGAGACCCGCGCTCGAATGGAACTCGCACGCCAGATCTTCACGCTCGACGACACGGTCGTCGAGGAGGACTTCGCATGGGGTGCGCAAGTGTCGGTCGGCCTCGATCGGCTGGTCGATGATTTCGACCTCGACAGCCTCGCCTTTTATCACCGTGGCCTCGACGGCGAGCAGCACGAGCGGCTCGGGGCGGGAATGATCCTCGGCGCCTCGTTGCTCACGGCGCGCGGCATTCCCGCGACCGGAGAGTACGAACTGCGCACCACCGTCGCGCAGTTGGCGACCCAGGTCGTGGGGGCCGGGGGCTCGTTCTGCGAGATCCAAGCGCTGAACTTCGACGACGGCGTCGTCGAGATGGGCCACGACGGACCGGCGCACCTCGCCGTGAGCTCGCGCGATCCGCTGCTGCGCGGCCTGGGCGTGTTCCACGGCAAGCGCGGCTGGGGCGTCAGCGTGGAGTTCGACGTGCAGCACGGCCCCGTGACGTTGCTCGGGCTGGGCCAAGACCGCGATGGCGGGCTCGCCTTCATCGCCTCGGAGGGCACGGTCGTACCCGGGCCACTGCTCGCAATTGGCAACACGACGAGCCGCGTCGACTTCGGGCGCGACCCGGGCGAGTGGGTCGATGAGTGGAGCGCGACAGGAATCGGCCACCACTGGTCGCTCTCGATTGGGCACCGCGCTGCCGATTACAAAGCAGCAGCGAGCCTGCTCGGCATCGACTTCCGCCAGGTCTGATCGATGTCGTTCATCGTCGTCGCGGTGCTCACCGCGAAGCCCGGCATGGGTGCGCGGGTCCTCGAGTCGTTCCGTGAAGTCTCACCGCTCGTCCATGCAGAGCCGGGATGCGAGTTCTACGCCGCGCACCTCGAGCAGGGGGGTGACACGGTCGTCATGGTCGAGCGCTGGACGACTCGCGCCGACCTCGACGCGCACGCCGCGGGCGCCCCACTCGCTCGACTCAACGAGCTCAATGCCGATCTTCTCGAGCGACCGTACGACGTGTGGTTTCTCGACCCCGTTCCGCTCGGGCAGCCCGCTCAGGGCGCCATTCCCCTCGCACCGTGACCGCGTTCCTTCCCAGGAGAGATGACTTGATGACCACCCAGAACGATCTCATCGCCCGCAGCAACCGCCTCGGCGCCGACCCGCGCATCACCAACTACGCGGGGGGCAACACCTCGGCGAAGGGCACCGAGACCGACCCCGTCACGGGCGAGCCCGTCGAGCTGCTGTGGGTCAAGGGCTCGGGCGGCGATCTCGGCACGCTCACCGAGTCGGGGCTCGCGGTACTGCGGCTCGACCGCATGCGCGCCCTCGTCGACGTGTACCCGGGCCTCGATCGTGAAGACGAGATGGTCGCGGCCTTCGACTACTGCCTGCACGGCACCGGCGGCGCGGCCCCCAGCATCGACACTGCGATGCACGGCCTGGTGGACGCGGCCCACGTCGACCACCTGCACCCCGACGCCGGCATCGCCATCGCGACGGCCAAAGACGGCGAGAGACTGACGAAGAAGATCTTCGGCGACAAGGTCGTGTGGGTGCCGTGGCGCCGGCCCGGCTTCCAGCTCGGGCTCAATATCGCCGCCCTCAAGGCCGCGAACCCGCAGGCGATCGGCTGCATCCTCTGCGGCCACGGCATCACGGCCTGGGCCGACTCGAGCGCGCAGTGCGAGAAGAACAGCCGGTGGATCATCGACACCGCGCAGGCCCACCTCGACACCAACGGAAAGAAGGCGCCGCTCGGCAAGCCGCGCGCGAAGTTCGCAGCGCTGCCGGCCGAGGAGCGCCGGGCGAAAGCAGCCGCCCTCGCGCCCACGATTCGCGGCATCGCGAGCCACGACCGACCCATGGTCGGGCACTTCACCGACGACGGGCGGGTGCTCGACTTTCTCGCCTCGACGAAGGCTCCGGCCCTGGCCGAGCTGGGTACGAGCTGCCCCGACCACTTCCTGCGCACGAAGATCAAGCCGATGCTGCTCGATGTGCCGGCCGGAGCGAGCGTCGAGGCGAGCATCCAGCGCCTGAAAGAACTGCACGAGCAGTACCGCGCCGACTACACGGCGTACTACGAGAAGTACGCCGATGCGGACTCGCCGGCCATCCGCGGCGCTGACCCGCTCATCGTGCTCGTGCCGGGTGTCGGCATGTTCAGCTTCGGCGCGAACAAGCAGACCGCCCGCGTCGCTGGCGAGTTCTACCTCAACGCCATCAATGTGATGCGCGGCGCCGAATCGGTCAGCACCTACACGCCGATCAGCGATGCCGAGAAGTTCCGCATCGAGTACTGGGCGCTCGAAGAGGCGAAGCTGCAGCGTATGCCGAAGCCGAAGAGCCACGCGACGCGCGTCGCGTTCGTCACGGGCGCCGCGAGCGGCATCGGCAAGGCTATCGCCAAGCGCCTCGCCGCCGAGGGGGCGTGCGTCGTCATCGCCGACCTCGACCTCGCGAAGGCGCAGGCAGCCGCGGCCGAGCTCGGCTCGACCGACGTCGCGATCGGCGTGCAGGTCAACGTGACCGATCAGGCGCAGATCGAGCGAGGCATTCAGGATGCGGTGCTCGCGTTCGGCGGCATCGACATCGTCGTCAACAACGCGGGACTGTCGCTAAGCAAGCCGCTGCTCGAGACGACCGAGGCCGACTGGGATCTGCAGCACGACGTCATGGCCAAGGGCTCGTTCCTCGTGGCGAAGACGGCCGCGCGCGTGCTCATCGAGCAGGGCATGGGTGGCGACGTCATCTACATCTCGAGCAAGAACTCGGTGTTCGCCGGCCCGAACAACATCGCCTACTCGGCGACGAAGGCCGACCAGGCGCACCAGGTGCGACTGCTCGCGGTCGAGCTCGGCGAGCACGGCGTGAAGGTCAACGGCATCAACCCCGATGGCGTCGTGCGCGGCTCGGGGATCTTCGCGAGCGGGTGGGGCGCCAACCGCGCGGCCACCTATGGCGTGGCCGAAGACGACCTCGGAAAGTTCTACGCCCAGCGCACCATCCTCAAGCGCGAGGTGCTGCCCGAGCACGTGGCCAACGCCGTCGCGGTGCTCACCGGCCCCGACCTCTCGCACACGACCGGCCTGCACATCCCTGTCGACGCGGGCGTCGCCGCGGCGTTCCTGCGATAGCCGCCATGAGCATCCACGTCGCCGCGATCGATCTGGGCGCCACGAGTGGGCGGGTCATGCGGGCCGTCATCGGGCCCGATCAGCTCGAGCTCGTCGAGGTCGCGCGGTTTCCGAACGGGCCGGTGAAGCGTGCCGGTGGGCTGCACTGGGACATCGAGGCGCTTCGCGGGCACATCATGGCGGGGTTGCGGCAGGCCTTCGTCGACGACCCGCTGATCACGTCGATCGGCATCGATTCGTGGGCGGTCGACTATGCACTCATGGCGGGCGACCGGATGCTCGGCGCTCCCTTCCACTACCGCGACGACCGCACGGCCCGCGGTGTGGCCGCGGTGCACGCGGTCGTGCCGCCCGGCGAGCTCTACGCGGCTTCGGGCCTGCAGCACATTTCGTTCAACACGGTGTTCCAGCTCACCGCTGACGGTGACGCCCTTGCCGAGGCCGATCGGTTCCTCCTCATCCCCGACCTCGTCGCCTTCTGGCTCACCGGTGGTTTCGTCGCCGAGTCGACCAATGCCTCGACCACGGCCCTGCTCGACCCGCGCACGCGCGAGTGGAACGATGACCTCATCGCGCGCGTTGGGCTACCGCGCCGCATCTTTCCCGAGCTCGTGCACCCGGGTGACGACCTCGGGCCGCTCACGCCGACGATGGCCGCCGAGCTTGGCGCCCCTGCCGGGGTGAGGGTCACGGCCGTCGGATCCCACGACACGGCCTCGGCGGTGGTGGGCGTGCCCATGGTGCGGCCCGACGCCGCCTACATCAGCTGCGGCACCTGGGGGCTGGTGGGGCTCGAGCTCGAGCATCCCGTGATCACCGGCGCCAGCCGCGAGGCCAACTTCACGAACGAGGGCGGCGTCGATGGGCGCGTGCGGTTCTTGCACAACGTCATGGGGCTGTGGTTGCTGAGCGAGACGATCCGCTCGTGGGAGGCCGAATCAGGCCCGGTCGACCTCGGCCGGTTGCTCGTCGACGCGGCCGCGGTGACCGAGGAGGTGCCAATCTTCGACGCCTCTGACGAGCGCTTCATGGCGCCCGGCGACATGCCCGGCCGCATCGTGACGGCGCTCGCCGAGCAGGGCGACGCGGTGCCGACCACCCGCCCGGCGATGGCGCGCTGCATTCTCGAAAGCCTCGCGGCGGCCTTTGCCGGGGCTGTGCGCGATGCCGGGCGACTGGCCGATCGCGAGGTCGGCGTGATCCACCTCGTCGGTGGCGGCGCGCTCAACAGTTTGTTGTGCCAACTGGTCGCTGATCGATCCGGGATGCTTGTTCTGGCCGGCCCGGTTGAGGCCACCGCCATTGGCAATGTGCTCGTGCAGGCGCGCGCACAGGGTCTTGGAGGGACTCTTGACGAGCTTCGAGCGCTCGTGTCCCTTGCATATCCACCGCAGCGATTTGAGCCGCGGACCTGAGGCCTCGCTGTTTGCTCGCGGCGGACAGCGGCTTCAGGGACAGGTCGAGGTATAGCCCGAGGGACCCGCACGGGTGCAAGTGCAAGGGCGGGATTGTTGTCGATGAGTCCGCGTGTGTGCGCCCATGAGAAGAAGATCCTCAGGGAGGCGGAGACGCGCTTGCGGTACTCCGGTCTCCATGCCGTTCGGGCTGGACTTAAGTACGTTGCAAGATCGTCTGCTGTGACGTGTGAGAGAGGGTGGGAGGCGGCCAGTCGGGCCACATCGCCTTCCCGCTGCAGGACTGTTCCGCGTGAGTAACCCTGGTCGAGAAGATGGCGGCGAAAGTCCCGCATCAAAGTCGAGCATATGTCGGGTTGAGTTCGCGGCACGACTTAGGATCCTATCGACGCGGAACACCGAGCGGTCTACCCCTTACTGGGGCCAACCCGGCTAGCTCGCGGCGACCAGTCTGCCGAGGACGTGAAACCGGGCGGCAAGCTCATAACCCAGAGGTCGCAGGTTCAAATCCTGTCCCCGCAACCAAATGAAGAAGGCCCGGTCGTCAGACCGGGCCTTCGTTATTGTGTGGAGTCAGACGAGCCTCACCCGGCTAGGGGCTTTGAGCGCCGCGGTCAGCGGCGATCCGCTGGCGGGCGAAGCTTCGGGCCGCTCACAGTGGGATCGGCGCGGTGACACGACCCGCCCTGACCCCGCGGAGCCGTAATACTTTGTAAGGAAAAATGCCTCAGGTCGTTCACCCCCCGGTGTTAGCTTTTTCAGCGGCAGGCGACTTCGCGTGCGCATCCGGAAGATCATACGAGGAGCAAGACACATGGAAATGATGGACAAGGGCATGATGGGCATGGGAAAGGGCATGATGATGATGATGATGCCCGACGGCACAATGATGACCATGCCGACGGACGACATGATGATGGCTGACCACATGAACAAGATGATGGAAATGGCCACGCCGATGATGGCGCCCATGATGATGATGATGGATGCGGACGGAAAGATGCACACCGCGCCTGACATGATGATGGCCGACGGCATGATGATGTCCGACATGATGAAGAAGATGTAACACATCAACCCAACCAGCGACGCACCTGCCGCCGTCTGGGCGGGTGCGTCGCTTCTTATTTGTCACCGAAGTCAGGCACCCGCAGCGGCAAGAATCAGGTTCGACTCAGCAGACGGGGAGAATCGTGGCATCACCGTCCAGGTTCACAACCAAGCCCGCCTTTGTGGCCCGCCCCGCGACCGGCTGTTTCAGCGCGACGCTTCGTCCTTGACTATTCTGCTAAGAAGCCGCGTAACTCATGGCGGTCAAGGAGAACAAGGTGAGACGACGCCATACGAAGATCGGTCGCACGAACGTCCGCGCGCACATGCGGCAGGATAGTGAAAGCTCAGGAGCCCGACCGTGAGCGACAGCATGGTCACGGTCAACGGGCAGCGCCGCCCCCTGAGCGGCATAAAAACTCACACCACCGCGCTTGAATGGCTGCGTGAGATCGGTCTTCGCGGCAGCAAAGAGGGCTGTGCTGAGGGCGAGTGCGGCGCTTGCGCCGTCTTGGTCGCGACCCCGTCAGAGCAGGGCGGCACAGAGTGGACGCCCGTAAACGCGTGCCTCGTGCCGGTCGCGGCGCTGGACGGGAAGGAGCTTGTCACCGCCGAAGGGCTCGGGACGCCCGGAGACCTCCACCCCGTGCAGGCGCGGCTCGCAGATGCAGGCGGGTCACAGTGCGGCTATTGCACTCCTGGATTCGCTTGCAGCATGGCCGGCGAATACTACCGCGCCGACCGGACTCCGCTCGAGCCCGACGAAACCTGCCCAGAGCACGGAGCGAACGGCTTCGATCTGCACGCCATGAGCGGCAACCTCTGCCGATGCACGGGATACCGCCCGATCCGGGATGCCGCATATTCGCTCGGCGCACCGGAGCCTGACGACTCTCTGGCTGCCCGACGTGCTTTGCCACCACCGGCCCCTCGCGAAACCGATATTCAGACAGACGGCGCACGATTCATTCGCCCAAAGAGCCTGAAATATGCGCTACAACTACTCAACGATCAGCCAGGGGCGATGCTCGTGGCCGGGTCCACCGATTGGGGAGTGGACGTCAACATCCGTGGCAGGCGCGCAGCGTTCGTCGTGGCGATAGAGGAGCTCAGCGAGCTTCGCACGCTCACGATTGGCGACCACGCCATCGAGATCGGTGCCGCGCTAACGCTTTCCGAGGTCGAGCGTCGGCTTGCGGGCCGGGTACCGCTCCTTGCCCAGCTCATCCCGCAGTTCGCCTCTCGGCTCATTAGGAATAGGGGCACAATCGGCGGAAACCTTGGGACCGGTTCGCCCATCGGCGATATTGCGCCAGCGCTTCTCGCTCTTGGTGCGCGCATCGTAGTCACGTCCGTGGACGGGGAGCGCGAAATCGACATCTCCGAATATTTCATTGGCTACCGGCAGACTGTGCGCCATCCGAATGAACTCATTCGCGCGATTCGCATTCCGTTACCCCTCGCCAGCGTCACCGCATTCCACAAGATCTCTAAGCGCCGCTTCGACGACATCTCAAGCGTTGCGCTTGCGTTTGCGCTTGATATCGAAGGCGCAGTGGTTACTGCGGCACGTATCGGCCTCGGCGGGGTCGCTGCTACCCCAGTGCGCGCCTACGCCACCGAGGCCGCGCTGGTTGGAATGCCTTGGAGTGATGCGACCGTGCGTTCAGCGTCAACCGTCTTGCGGGAGGAAGGAACTCCGATCTCCGATCACCGAGCGAGTGCGGCGTACCGCTCCTCCATGATGGGTCAAGCGATCCTCAAGCTGTACGCCACCACTTCCGTCGCGTCGAAGGGAACGTCAGAATGAGCGCTCTGGCCGACCGCCCGGCCAGCGCAGTCGTTGGTTCACCGTCTCCCCACGAGAGCGCCGCCCTGCACGTGACCGGCTCGGCGATGTACACCGACGATCTTGCCGTCCTTGAGGTAGGGGTGCTCACGGCCTGGCCGGTGCAATCGACGAACGCGCACGCAAGGGTAGCAATCGACGTGAGTGCGGCGCTCAAGATAGAGGGCGTCGTGCGAGTGCTTACCGCAGCAGACGTTCCTGGAATTAATGACGCTGGGATCAAACACGATGAGCCACTGTTTCCGAGCGAGGCAATGTACTTCGGGCACGCCCTCGTATGGGTGCTCGGGGAGACTCCCGAGGCAGCCCGGTTGGGTGCGGGAGCTGTGCGCGTCACATACGACCCGCTTCCCTCGTGCATCACGGTGCAGGAAGCGATCGATGCTGGGTCATTCCTGGGCGCAGCTCGAACTTTGCAGCGCGGCGACGTCGCGAAAGCCATGGCCACCGCTCCGCACGTCTTCGAGGGCATCAGCGAGGTCGGTGGGCAGGAGCACTTCTATCTCGAAACTCACGCGGCTTTCGCCCAGCTTGACTCAGAAGGGCAGATGTTCGTGCAGAGCAGTACTCAACACCCATCCGAGGCGCAGGAGATAGTGGCCCATGTGCTCGGCGTTCCCAATAATCAGGTCACCGTACAATCGCTTCGCATGGGGGGCGCCTTTGGTGGCAAGGAGATGCAGTCTCACGGCTT
>JANOED010000060.1:0-2706 GCA_031413035.1 Leifsonia sp.
CCGATCCCGGTCGCACCCGTGGCAAGCACGAGACGAGCAGGCACCGCGCGGCGAGGCACCGAGGCGAGTGCGACCATCGCGAGCCAGACAATAGCGGTCTCCACAAACACGATCACGTTGCTGAAATCGGCGTCGACAAAGCTCGGCACGAGCAGCAGCACCAGAAACGGTATCCCTGCGAGCGCGGGCGACTTCGCCTGGTGAGCGAGAGCATCCGCAGTGACCGCGAGCGCCGCGGCCCCGACACACAACAGGTACAGGATGCCCGGCACCGGCTCTGCGGGCGTGCTCTGCTCAGCGATCGACGTGAAACCCGCCCGCTCAAGCTTGCGGAAGGCTTCAAGGGTGTCCGGGGTCGGGATGAACCCGAGCAGCGCGGTCCCGGGCGCGAACAGCAGCGTGATGGATGCCACGCCCGCCCCGAACCCCGCCAGAATTGCCCACCCGCGGTGCTTCGCCACCTGCCGAACCACAGCCGCAGCGAGGAGCACCGCCACGACGACAAGCACGATGAGCAACCACCACAGGGCATCCTTTAGCAGGCTCGACAGCCCGAAGGCCGAAACTCCGAAGCCGACGAGAATCAGGGCGCTGAGCAGCCAGTGGCTTCGATCCCGCCTAGCCGGGGGAACCACGGCCGCCTTAGCCGAGGCCACGTGACCTCCCCAGCTCGAGCACGACGGCCTGCCACGCGGCGGCGTGATCGTCGGCAGACCGAACGGGAACCACGAGCCAGCCAGCGTCCACCAGCTGTTCGTCGAGCCGAGTAGCGCTCGCCGGAACGCCGAAACTGCGGTCGAGGTGATCGAGCGCAGTGGTGCTGCGCACCAAAAACGCGACGGCGAACTCGCCCGGGCGGCGGTGGGCGAGCATCCACTCGATGGTTTCCGGCGTCGGGGTTCCGACAATCGCGAACACCGGTCCGGTCACGCCGCGCGGCATTTCGACAGGCTCGGCAGTGTCGGTGAGTCGCAGCGACGCTAGTCGGGAGAGAAACTCCTCGTCACCCCAGGTGCGCTGGCGATCGTACGCGGCGGCGTCGAGCTGTGCCGGGCCGCTCTCCTCGATCGCGACCCGGAAGCCCTTGCGCCGCAGGTGCACGGCGACCGAGGCGAGCATGCGCACCACCCACTCGAACGCATCCGACTCGCCGCCCTCCGCGTCGCGATAGCCACGACTCGTCGTATCGATAACGATGCGGGCCTCGGGAAAGCTGCGCTGCTCCTCCTGTCGCACCATCAGATCGCCGAGTCGCGCGGACGCCCGCCAGTGCACACGACGCATCGCGTCGCCTGATCGGTACTCGCGAGTCATCACGTCGTCGTCGTCGCCCGCTGCCCGACGCTGCACCAGCCTCGACTCGCCATCGCCGGCAGGCATCGACAGCCCGGTGTCGGCCAGAGGCACCACCTCGGGCGTCACTGTCAGCAGGTCCGGCTCCCCCACAGCGGCCCGACTCACGGCCAGCCCGAACGGGTCGGCGAGCTCGACCCACAGCGGTCCCACCGGCACGATGCCCCGCCGCGGCGGTGTCAGGTCGTACTCGAGCGTGGTGTGGTTGCGGGCGATGAATCGGGGGCCGCGGGCATCCAGCCCCTGAAGCCTCTGATCGTCAGTGGTCCACGGATGCCACGGCAGAACGTCACGCCAGGTGGCAGGCAGGCTCTGCCACGGTGCCGCATTGCTCACCTTGAGCGTGACCGTTGTGGTGCTTCCCGCCCCGACCACCCGCGGAGCGAATGTGCGCGCAACCCGCAGCCGCGGCCGACGCAGCAGCATGACAACGATCCCGATCGCGGGCAGAGCCGCGAGCAAGCAGGCGACGTAGAGCAACTGCAGGCTTCCGGTCGCATAGGCGGCGGCGATGCCCACTGCGGCACAGCCCACGAACCACCAGCCGCGACGGGTCAGGTGAACGCCGGTTCGGGCGGGGCGGGACGACATGGGGCGAACTCACACCCCGGTTGCGCTCAGCGGCACCGGAGTTTCTGACACGATGCGCGTGATGATGTCGGCGACGCTGCCCCCCGACAGGGCAGACCCGCCAGCACCGGCGCGACGGGCGGCGATCAGCCGATGCCCGAGCACCGGGATCGCCAGAGCGTCGATGTCGTCGGGCAGCACGAACTCGCGCCCGTCGAGGGCTGCGCGGGCCTTCGAGGCGCGCACCAGTTGCAGAGTCGCGCGCGGGCTCGCGCCTAGACGCAACTCGCGGTCGGCACGAGTGGCTTGGGCGATCGCGACTGCGTACTGCTCTACCGCGCGGCTCGCGAACACCGCGCGGGTGGTCGCGATCATCGCGCGCAACTCCGCGGCCGAAACGACGGGCGCGAGCTGGTCGAGCGGGCTGGACGTTTGGCGTGAGCTCAGCATCTCAACTTCGGCCGCGGCATCCGGATACCCCATGCTGATCAGGGCCATGAACCGGTCGCGCTGGGCCTCGGGCAGCGGGTAGGTGCCTTCCATCTCGATCGGGTTCTGGGTGGCCACGACGATAAACGGGGTCGCGAGCGTGTAGGTGCGGCCGTCGACCGTGACCTGCCCCTCCTCCATGCTCTCGAGCAAAGCCGACTGCGTCTTCGGGCTAGCGCGGTTGATCTCGTCGCCGATCACGATGTTCGCGAACACCGGACCCGGCTTGAACTCGAACTCACGCTCGGCCTGGTTGTATACCGAGACGCCGGTGATGTCGCTCGGCAGGAGGTC
>JANOED010000061.1:0-2821 GCA_031413035.1 Leifsonia sp.
AGGTTCAGATCGAGAGCGGACTGCACGCCGTGATCGTTGATCAGGGTGGCCGTGCGGCCGCGGCATCCTGGGCCTGGTTGCAGCGCAGCACCGCGGGTAAGGCGATCGCAGAGAAGAACCCAGCGCTCGGCTCGGAGAGCCCCGGGTTCACAGATGCCGCGGCGACGATGATCCGCGAGTGGCAGGGCGCACTGCTCAAGCTCGTGCAGGAGAACGCTGGGCCAAAGCGCGTGCGCGCCCGAGTGTTCTCGGCCGGGCTCAACGTGGTTACCGTCGCGCTCATGATCGTCGTCTTCGCTTCGACCGGTGGCCTGACGGGTGGCGAACTGGTGATCGCCGGCGGCTCGGCGGTTCTCGGTCAGAAGCTTCTCGAGACGATCTTCGGTGAGGATGCCGTCCGGCGCCTGGCCGCCGAAGCTCGCCGCGACCTGCAGAAGCGCACTCGCGCCCTCTTCGACACCGAGCGCGAGCGGGTGGCCGCAGCGCTTGAGCCGGTGAAGTTCGGCTCGTCGCCCGAGTCTCTGCGCCGCGAGTCGGAGGCGCTACTCGAGGATGTTCGGCGCGCCGCCGAGGTGGGCTAGTGAAGGCCGCGTTGTGAGGGCGGCGCTGTGAAGGTCACCGTCGACGACCGGCTTGCCGCGCTGCGCACGCTCAGGGCGACCGGCGATGGCCGCATCCCTCTCGCGCTCGCGACGGAGGCCGACGAACTCATCGCGCGAGCGGGGGAGCGGCGTGATCGCTCGCCGGACTACACGGTCGTGGGCGTCTTCGGCGCGACCGGCTCGGGTAAGTCCAGCCTGGTGAACGCGCTGGTGGGCGCAGATGTTGCCCGCACCCACGTTCGCAGGCCCACGACCTCCGAGGCGCTCTCCGTGACCTGGGATCCCGAAGGCGCAACCGACCTGCTCGATTGGCTCGAAGTGCGCGAGCGCATCGTGCGCGAGCAGCCACTCGACCCGCGCGCCAGCAAGCTGATCTTGCTCGACCTGCCCGACTTCGACTCGGTCGAAACCACCAACCGCGCCATCGCCGTGCGGCTCGCCGCTCAGGTCGACGCGCTCATCTGGGTCGTCGACCCGCAGAAGTATGCCGACGACGTGTTGCACGCGCAGTTCATCACCCCACACGCCCGACACGGCGCCGTCACCCTCATCGTTCTCAACCAGGTCGACCTGCTGACGGCGGCCGACCAGAAGGCCGTCATCGCGTCCCTCACCGGGATCGTCGAACGCGACGGAATCGTGAAGGCGCGCGTGCTACCCGTCAGCGCCCGCACCGGGGTCGGAGTCGACGCCCTGCGCACCGCCATCGGCGACCTCGCCGCAGCACGAGTCGCCCGCGAGGCGCGCCTCACCGCTGACATCGCCACCCTGGCCTCGAGGATGCCCGATCCGGGCACCCCGCAGCGCGTGGCCGGGCGCGCCACCGCCCGCCTCAGCGACGAGGTGGGCGTCGCGGCCGGAGCCGATGTGGTGGCGGGCGCCGTGGCATCCTCGTACCGTAAGCGCTCGGGGCAGGCCACCGGCTGGCCGCTCGTCTCATGGCTGCTGCGTCTGCGCGCCGACCCGCTCACCCGCCTCGGCCTCGGCCCGAAGCGTCGCGGCGACAACCCCGACCTGCATCGCACGAGTATGCCGCAGCTGAGTTCCGGCGCGCGCGCGAAGGTCTCGCTCGCCGTCAGGGACTACGCGGATGCCGCGGCTCAAGGCCTCGCCGAAAGCTGGCGCAGTGGCATCCGGGCGACCGCCGATCAGGGCATCACGGCCCTGCCCGACCAACTCGACCTCGCCATCGCCCGAACGCCGCTCCCGGCGAAGGGGTCGTGGTGGTGGGTGATCTTCACGATCCTTCAGTGGGCGGTGCTCGTGGCCGGCCTGGTCGGCGTCGGCTGGCTGCTGGCCGCTGCCCTGCTGCCCACGATCGGGATGCCCGCACCCGAGATCATCATGGTCGAAGGCTGGGCGGTGCCGACCCTCCTCATCGCGGGGGCAATACTCGCGGGAATCCTCTTGGGTCTGCTCGGCGCTCTCCTCGGAGCGCTCACCGCCGCATCCCGCCGGCGCCGCACGCGGCGCGCGCTCCTCGCTTCGGTCGACGAACTCGTGCAGCGCGTCATCGTCGCCCCGATCGCCGCAGACCTGACTCGTGCGCAGGACTTCGCGAAGGCAAAGGCCGTCGCCACTCACGCTGGCTGAGGGCGACGAAGTCGCGTCTCGAAGCCCAACCCGTGGTGCGCCAACCCCACCGCGCATCCAATTTCAGCTCACACATCGGCGCGGCTCGACAGCCCCTCCGGGGCCATCGAGCCACCCCGAAACTCGCAAGAAATCGGACACGCGGTGGGGTCGCGGAGTATCTCCTAGCTAGCGTTCGATCACGTGGATCGTGACATCGGGGATGTCGAGATTCTTCCAAGCTCGATCGGCGGTGACTGCGATCCCGCTTGTCGCCCGAGCCAGGGCTATGCAGGAGCGGTCCGCGAGGGACAAGCCCATGTAGCTCGTGGTAGGCCACAATGACGCCGTCTCGATGGACAACTGTTTGTCGAATGGCACTACCTGGAAATCGAACCGTGACATGAATGCGGCGGTGATCTCGATCGAGCCGCCGAGTTGGGCCATTTTCTGCAGGACCTCCGAGTGGTTCACCGCGCACATTAGGGAGCCGTCGAAGAACCTCAGGAGCTTCTCGCTCCCGGGTTCCGCCTTCATCACGGCGACCAGCACGGACGAGTCCAGTACGTGCACGGCTACTCGCCCGCCGTGGCTTCTTCTCTGCGCGCTTCCGCCCGCCGTTCCGTCAGGAAGTCTTCGAGCACATC